>JAOZLK010000033.1 GCA_029934875.1 Bacteroidales bacterium
CGAAGCATGGCTTTGATGCTGATCTGGCAGCAAGTGTTTTCGGCGAGAAGATAGTTGAGAATGATCTGAAGGTTGTTGAAGGAATTGGTCCTAAAATTGATGAATTGTTTCAAAAAGCCGGAATCAAAACCTGGAAAGACTTGTCTGAAACTACGGTTGAGAAATGTCAGCAAATACTCGAAGGCGCTGGCGAAAGTTACAAGGCTCATAATCCGACAAGCTGGCCCTTACAATCCGAGATGGCTTATACCGGAAAATGGGAGGAGTTGAAAAAGTGGCAGGATGATATGCTAGGAGGAAAATTATAATTCCAAGCTTTAAAACCAGTATTTGTAAGCAATCCCTATCCAGCCATGGGGGGGTCTGGATTGATTGGATAGCAGGTGTGCAAGCTCCTGGGTTTTAAATCCCAGGGAAGCGGGCCCCAGCAAGGATAATAGTAGAATTACAGCCAGATAAAAGTGCCTCATGAGCTTTGACTCTTATAAAGGATCGACTGGCAATTTTTGACTGGTGTGATCCACAACAATTTTCCATTCTCCCTTGATCTTTCGCCAGATCAGCAAAAAATAGCCTCCCGGCCTGTCTTTTGCACGCTCAAGCTCCCAGCTTCCCGTCAGGCTCACCACTTTCCTGCTGTGCCGTGTAATATCTTTGACACTGAAGGTGAGCGTACCCATACTTGCCTGATCAGGATAGCCCTTCTTATAGTTTTCTACTGTTTTTTGCCATCCTTTCGTGATGCCATTTGCTCCGCCAAACTGCAGGTCCTCAGAAAGCCAGTATGCATCCATAAAGGCATCTATGTTCCCTGCGTTCCAGTTGTGTTCCTGTTGGGCTAATATTTTTCTTATCTCTTCAAAATCCCTGGAGTTATCTCCTGCTTTTAATGGGATAGTGAATCCACATATCAGGCCAACTATAGCCAGTATGGCAATTTGCTGTGCTCTTTTCATGGAAGTAAATATAAGCTGCCTTTTTTATTTCTCGGGCCTTTTGTTACATATTCTGGACATTGAGAATCGTCTTATTACCCTTGATAAATTAAATGAGAGAGTCATTATTGCCTTTGAAAAATTTATCATCATTGGGATCAGATTCCTGTTTTGTGCATGGGACACCCAAATCTGCAACTTATCAGACCTTAATATCTTCGAGTATTGATAGTTAAGAAATCGCCCGTAGAAAGCCGCACAAAACAAGAGATTGAGTGTTATTTGACTAGATTATTTTTTTTAAGAAACAATGCTTATGAAACCCTCTTCCAGATATTTAATACACTTATGTTTCCTGTGGGTCTTTGCCACTTCGTTTGCACAGTCGGAATCAAATGAATGGACCAGGTTCAGAGGAACTGACGGAAGGGGGCTTGACACAAAGTGGAGTGCCCCCGTCAGCTGGGATTCATCAGACTACCGGTGGGATATTGCACTCCAGGGAGAAGGAAATGCCTCCCCGGTGGTTTGGGGAAATACAATTTTCGTGACCAGTTGTGATGAGGAGAAAGGAAGTGGATTCCTGTTTGCAATCGACGGACAGGACGGAGCAATTCTGTGGCAAAAAGAGTTTTTCGTGACTGACCTGGCATTGCACGTAGATAACAAGCTTGCTACAGCTACTCCTTTGGTCGATGAATCGCAAGTCTATGTGATCTGGTATTCAAAAGAGAAAACGGAATTAACTGCCTTATCTCATGAGGGGATCATTCAATGGCAGTCAGAATTTGAGGGAATCGAGTCCCGTCATGGGGGAGGTAGTTCATTGATGCTCACTGGCACTAATGTGGTGTTTACCCGGGAACAGGAGCAGGAGCATTCTTCCTTGAAAAGCTCATGGCTTGCTGTAGATATTCATACCGGGGAAACGGTATGGGAACTTGAAAGGGAATCGCCTGAAAATAATTCATTCGCAACACCGCTCTTGCTGGAAAGCCCTGAGGGGGGATCACAATTGATCTTTGGCAGCCAGTCCCATGGTATTACTATTGTGGATCCGGAAAACGGAAAGATTTTATTGGAACGGAAAGAGATGATGCCGGCCCGGGTGGTAGCCTCTCCATTTTATGCCGGGGGGAAGCTGATCTTTTGTTGTAAGGGTGAAGCCATAGCCATCGAGTTTGATCCTGAGACCGGTAAGCTGGCTGATACAGTCTCTTATACCCTGCCACGCAGCCTGTCCCCATATGTACCTACCCCCATAGTTGTAGGGGAACTTCTCTTTTTATATATGGATAGTGGTATGGTGGCCTGCGTTCGACTTGACAATGGTAAACTGCTCTGGAAAGAGAGGCCTGCCGGAGCTATTTACGGCTCCCCCATTTGTGTGGGTGAAAATCTATACTGCATCACCAAAGAAGGGGAAGTGTCTGTAATTGGAGCAGATTCCACTTATCAGTTCAAAGGGATTTACAAGCTGGGAGATGGAAGCTTTTCCACTCCGGTTATGTGTAATTCCGCGATGGTTTTTAGAACCTTCTCAAGACTCACTCTTCTGGGCAATGATTAATAATTGACTATTTTTGCGAGGCACGAGAAAGACCATACTATGGCTAAGATCAAACAGGCAATCATACTTCTTTTATTGGGAATCATTGTACCGGCAGGGGCACAAAGCTGGGAACTGGTGTGGGAAGATCAGTTCGATGGGCAATCCCTGGATTCAAGCCTATGGGGCATTGAAGAGAAAAAGGGAATCTGGAATACGGGACAGAATTCTGAATTTCAGCACTACAGGCGGGAAAATGTAAGGGTGGGTGACGACGGAAGCGGGAACAACTGCCTGATTCTTACAGCGAAGGAAGAGGATTACAAGGGCTTCTCTTATACCTCCGGGAAGGTATTTACCAAGGGAAAGTTTGCCTTCCGGAGGGGGAAGCTTGAGGCAGCCATCCGGGTGCCTGACCTGGCAAACGGATTATGGCCGGCCTTCTGGACCCTGGGGTATGTACCACTGGGATGGCCCGATAAAGGGGAGATCGATGTCATGGAGATGGGCCACTCAGGTGCCATCGCCAATGATACGGTGAACAGCTATGTTGGCGCCCACCTTTTCTGGGGACCTTATAACAATGGTTTTCCAAATTACGGAACCAGTTTCACTGCAGGTGAGGACCTGAGTACGGACTATTTCATTCACACGGCCATATGGGATGAGACCAGCATCAAGGTTTACTTCAACCAGTCCTCCACACCCTATTTTCAGATGACCATCAGTGGAGGAGGACTTGAAGAGTTCCGGGATTATCAGCATTACATCCTGTTTAATCTTGCTGTGGGGGGCTCTCTTCCGGGTATTAGCAATAAGGGGGACATTACCGCGCCCATGCCGGCTTCCATGTATGTGGATTGGGTCAGGCTCTACCAGGAGGCGGATCAGACCGATATGAACGACTCATCGCTGGCCCTGTATGGTACCTTTGGACTTTACGAAGAGAATGATGCCATCGATCACTATATGAACTACGGATTTGACCTCTTGGATGAGACATCTGCACTGGCAGAGCGGGTAGAGGCTGATCCCTATGAAGGAAATCTGGCGCTTTCTTACGAGGTCCAGTCGGGCCAGGATTTTCAGTTCGGCCTTCGAAGTGTGCTTCCCAGGAACATGATCTCTTATGCTGAGGGAAGCATACAGTTTTACATGAAGACCGACCTGGACAGCGATTTTGAAATTGGTATTGCAGACACCTCAGGTGCAGCACACTATGTGCATCTTTCGGATTATCCGGAGATTGTTCTGCCGCGTGATGGAAGCTGGACCCTGATCTATGTCCCCCTGGAGGATTTCTTTGGCCCGGTGGACAGGGAATCTCTTGGGGAGCTTCTGCTCATCAGGGGGGTCTCTGAGTCCGGCGCTTACTTCTCCATCGACGAGGTGATTTACAGTGAATTGGTCCCGGCCAGCGACTACTTTGGTATCTATGTAGACGATGAGACCTATACTCCTAAATTTGATATAAACAATGTGAACGGACACCTGTACAACTGGGATAATACGGTTACATTTACAAGCTTTTACAATCCATTTGAAGGTGATAATGTACTTTCATTCAGATCATCCGGGGCGCAAAATTGGTTTGGTTTTGGCATTTTTTCGGATGATCCGGTCAACCTTACAAACTTTTCAGAGGGTTACCTGAACATTTCCATGATTACCGAATCGGCAGGGGATTTCTATATTGGCATGGATTCCGATGATGGCAGCAGTGCCAATATCGATTTTAAAGGAAGCAGTGGACCCTACGGCTTTCAGCGGGATGGTACCTGGCAGCATCTGAGCATTCCCATGTCTGACCTGCTGGCTAAGGGTCTTAAGCTGGCACAGGTAAAACACGTTTTCAAAACAGGGGGAGCTAGCATCGGAAACATCGCCTACGACCGCATCTTCCTGTCAGCTGAGGAGCAGGAAATACCGCTAGGCGTCCTTCCGACCAGGGTGGAGGCTGAAGCTATCACAGCCTCTTTACTTGGTCCGGATCAAATTTTGATCAGGGGCCTTAAGCCAGGAGCAGAGATCAGCGTATTCACTTCCGACGGTCGATGGGTCGGAGGTTTTCAGGCCCACTCGGAAGAGATGATGATCCCAACCGACTCTTACCCGCCGGGCATCTATATTGTCAGATCGGTCCATGGGAGTTCTTTCGCCTCGGTGAAGTTTGTGAAATAAACTACTGGGCCTTACCTGGAAAGTTGATGCAATAAGTGTTTTCCTTCAGCCACCGTTTCTGAGGCCGGTATAGTCGAAAGGCTTTGAATGTCGAATTTTGCAAGCTGGGAGTTTAGAAGCTTCAATTTTTCATGCGACTCCGCGGAACCTTCCAGTATTAATTCTTCTTTAAGAATCCTGATCTTTTCAAAATCCTGAATCCCTTCTCTTAGCCTCTCGAATCTTACGGAACTTCGTCCACCTGGGTAGACGATATAGGTGTCTCCAGCCGGGAATCGTCGGAAGCGGGAATCATGAAGGGGATTTTCTGTCCAGGAATTATAGCTCCATCTGAGCATACCGTCGAAATTCCGGTTTGCTGCGTACCAGGCCAGGTAGCTTGCCTCAGCAGGATTTGAAAAGGAGAAGGTATTGGGTTGTTCCTCCACGCAACATACATAGAAGGTGGTCTTGAATTCCTCATCTTCCCTTTTGGCGAGATTTTCATCGGGGATCACATGTGCAGATGCCACACTCAGGTCAAATAGTGCATGGTCCAGTTCGGGATGGTAGCGACCCGCAAAGGCAATTTTCAATTCCGGGGCCTCCCTGCCGACAAGCTCTATGACCTTCAACAGGTCCTCCATTGATCTTTCATCCATCGAAATGGTGGTAAGGTCCTGCCAATTTTTTTGCAGAAGGTGGTCGTTGAAATCATTCAGGAAGGGGATCCAGAGCTCATCGTATTCCCTGCTTCCCGGCTTGCAAGAAACTGTGTGCTCCTGTTCCCCGGACTCATCAAAATAGGAATATTCATTGTTCCAGGTGATCATGGAGTAACAGTTAATCTGCTGGTCAATTCCGCATTCCATGGCGAACCCCACCCATGCATCGAAAACAGAATAATCATAAGTCCATGAACCGCTTACAGTCCTTATTTTCTTCACCATCGATTCGTAAGGGTCAAATGTCTGACCTCCCCATGGCTTATCGCTTATAGTAGTTGTGATGCATTTCTGACCAGCATCAGCCAGCATCTCCATGGTGGGTTTCATTCGTTCGAAGTGTGCTTCCGACCAGGATTCTACATTAAATAACCTGGCCACGGAAAATGGATTTTGCCACAGATCCAGGTGGAAGTCCCATTCGGAGGGAGGAGGTAGATCGGGAGACAGGACCTCTACTTCAAGTGCAAACTTTAGCCCTTTGTTTCTTCCTTCTCTTAGCTTGATTTCACCTGAGTAATACCCGGGATCAGCATCAGGAGGAATATCAATGGAGATCCAGATCAGCAGGGGTACCCGGGCCTCTGTCTGGATGGACGATTTTATCGGTTCAAGAAGATCGGCAACCAGGGAGGAATCATAATTCTCAATCCCGGTTTTCTCACAACCTTCTGCAAATACATCGGTCATTACATATTTTATCTCGTACAGGCTGATGTGAGTTTCCGGAATCAATGCATTCTCTTTCCCGGAAAGTGCCGAGGAATAGATCGTAAGCTCCTTTTTGGATTCAGGAGCCCATATCAGCAACTGGCTGCTGATTCGTTCACCCCTCCATCCTTTTCCCGACCAGGTTTGAGTTTCATTAATCAGGGGGATATCAATGCCCCTTGATGTGGTGTCAATATTAAAGAAGGAGCCCTCCATCGATCCGGTGTAAGAGGACTTATTGGCGCAAGCATATGAAACGAGCAGGCCAAAAAAGATGATGAAAATGGTGTATCTATTCACTTTTCCTTGCTATATGTTAGATTGAACTGATACTCAGGTATGAGCTCAATTTTTCTTATTTCAGACACATCACCCTTTGAGAAATCAATCTTCTCTTTATTTGGAATCTCATCCAGAAATGGAGCATTCTTGTATATTGGCCTGAGATGGAAATACATTCCCTTCTCCAATATTTCAGGCAGGAAACGTTTAAGTCCTATGTTCCATGGCTGACCATAATAAAAATGATCTGCAACGAGTCTACCATCAATAAATCCCAAACCCACATCTCCTAAATAGTCAATATTCAAATAAATATCGCTGATGCCATTCATGTTCATCCGGCTAAAATCTATTGAAAACTTTTGACTGGAGACAATGGTGGTATCAACTGGAATTTCTTTCTCAATATCTGTACAAATATATGTAGCAAAATGGCCCAGGGTGGACCGTGAAAGTTCTTTTCCTTTGTGAAACAAAGCAGGTTCAATATCCGGTAGTATGGAAAAACGAATTGTATTGGTCCCAACACTTCTGGCAATCAATTTCTCTCCATCATCGATAAAAGCAGATTCTGAAATAATGATCCTTTCTATTCCGTCATGGACCGTCAGCCAGGAATTTAGTGCTTCCTCTTTTTTTAACGTGGTTATCCTAACAGACTTACCGCCTTTTGTGTAAATGGTTGCAGTACTGTTTATGCCAGCCACCGGGTTTAAATATAGGAATTCTCCCTCCCTGGCGATTTCCCCTTCCTCAATATCGATACTAACTATTTCACTGGTCTCAAATTGATATTCCGGTTTAATTCCATTTACGGCAAAAAATATATAATGTGGTTCGCCTGAAATGTCTATTTTAGTCAGAAGCTGTGCGCTTGCATAATTTAGGTTCACATTCCCTAATTCCAGATTTATTGGGAATATTGCACTTTCATTTTTCAATAGTGTAAATGTTGATCGGTGAGGCACTGTAATATCCTCATCAGGGAGTTTGATGCTAATCTGTAGATCACTCAAATCTTTTCTTCTGCAATGATCCTGGTAGTTGGTCATGAACAAGAATCCAGAGTTTCCTTTTGCCCTCAATGAAAATCTTAAAGTTGAATCATCAGTAGGAGAAATGCTTAACTGGTTTTCAGCAACTATCGGAACCATAGGAGCCAATTGCTCACTAAAGCTATTAATAAAAAAATGCAAGGTCTTCAGATAATTATATGATTTGTTTAATTGTCCGAATTCTCGAATCGGGGCCTGGAAGTCATATGATATCTTTGGATAACCATAAGCATAATCACTAAAATAGTAATTCTTGCCAAGGGGTGTCGAACCACCATGATACATGTAATATCCAATACCATTCGCACCACTCCCAATCGATCGCACGACTAATGCCTCCAGGCTAAGAGGAGGAACCACCGGCCTCCTGTCATACCTGACCATCATCCCACCACTCATTTCTGCACAAAAGGACGGATAATTCTCAGGAATATACCTGACCGGCATATAATCCGGATATTTATGTATATCCTTAAACAGATAGAAGGGTGAGGGTTCTGGTTCCGACCAATTTGGATAAGCGTAGGCAGCAGTTACAGGGAGAGTTTCATTCTCAATTGTTGCTGCATATCCCCAGCCGGTTGCCGTGTAGATCGGCACCTTCATTCCTGCTTTAATAGCAATCTCCTTCAGCCGCTTCATATAGTTCTCACCGTACTTCACAAACGGATGATCTTTGTTTTGCGACCCAACTCCTTCCATTACAAAATCCCTGTCATGTACCGGGACCGTCCACTCATGTGGTTGCCCGACATAGGAAAATGACCAGGGAGACCCAGAATGCTGATACTCATTTTCGATTTGAATCCCGATTATTGGCCCGCCGTCCTGATACAAATACCCCTGAAGTTGCTTTCCAATTTCTCCATACAATCGCTCAACATAAAAAAGAAATTCCTCATCTAAAGACCTTACCTGGAAAGGTCTTCCATATAGCCAATCCGGCAGGCCTCCATTTCTAATAATCGTCCATATTTCATGTTTTGCGCAGAGATCAACGAATTTTCTTAGATCCCTATTATCCTTCCAGTTAAATATTCCTTCCTCCTCCTCGTGAATATTCCAAAAGACATAAGTTGGAATTACTGTCAGACCTCCGGCTTTCATCTTCAATATCTCTTCCTCCCAATATTCATGCGGATATCTGCTATAATGAAACTCCCCCATGACCGGTATGTTTGGGACTCCATTAATCATCATATAGAAATTATTGAAAGAGATGGAGTCTCCATTTGGGTTAGATCCTCCCAGATTCAGGTGACCATCGAAAATCTCCTTATCCTGAGAACGTGCATCAATCTTATATACTTTCACTCCCTTTTTGAGACTGATCTCTGACTCAAATAATATATTTGTGAACGCTGTGAGGGTGACAAATCCCAACATTATTATTGCAGACATAAAAAAAACTTTCTTCATTTTAATTGCGTTTTAAGAAGGCCTTAGCCTCTACTCCAGCCATATTCTTTCCAGGGCAAATCCATGAGGATTGCCATATTCAGTTTCCGGAATCCCCGGTCCGATTGAGAACTGTATGCTTTCTATTTCAGAGATATCAAAGGGCCTCGGATTTGGATGATCGAACCAGTAGGGCATCATTTTTGGATAGGCAGTGGGCAGCAGGGCCAGTTTATGCTCCTTAAGTGCACCCAGATCAAGGGTATGTTCCTCCAGTGTTTTTGTTAATTCAACCAGCCCTCCATAACAGGATCCATCGATCATTACCAGGGCCACCTGGATTTTCAGGGGCTTATCGTCCAGTGAAAGCCCTGATAGGAGCAGACTCTTTTTCCCGGAAAGAGCTTCACTTCTTCCAGCTATGTTTTCTTTAAAGCAATACCTGAAAGAGTAATCATGTTCGTGGTTTTTCAGATTTCTTGCTCTTATTTCCACCATGGAAAGGGCAGGATCGGTTGATGGAACCACTTTATACCAAGCAGATCTTGCAGGACGTGTAATCATGTCAAAATCTTCCTGCGCATCGAAAAGTAATACGGGGGCGCTCTCCTTCACGATCCTTGTTTTCCATGCCTCCCACCCGTAGAAGTCCCAATCTCCCGGTTCTCCCTCAAGCCCTGCAGGGAATGTCATTGAGTGATCTTCAAACTCAACAACAATGCGATAATCCATGTAGCCAACCTTCAGGGACTCGGCTGGAATCTCGCCTGACCACGTATATCCGCCTTCATCCTTCATCCCGATGACCAGAGGTTTGCTCCCCGGGGGAGATGCATGCAATTTTACCGAAAGCGGCTTTTGGGGCGAGGCTATTCGTGCAGTGACCCGGCAGGCTCTTCCCTCAGTAGATTCGGGAATAGCTTCATGCAGGAGATAGACCTTCTGACAATCTGCTTCGGGAGCTACAAATTCACTGAGCGTCATATTTCTCAACTTCTCGTTCCCAATAAATTTGTTTTCGACTCCTTTCCGGGTTAGAAAATAAGTACCGGGACCAATCTGAAAATCCGATCCTTCTGCCACGGACAGGTACTCATTGCCCGCATTAATGCCTTTTATCTCAAAGCCTTCACCCAGGTCATCCAAATCTACCGACATCTTCCATTCATTCCAGAGAATCACAGAGACTTCTTTTTTCGGACTGGCCCTTTCAAAAGGATCGCGTACCCAGAGGGCATCGGGCATCACTTCCAGCCTCCAGATCCCATCATCGAGCCTGTCCAGAAAATAGGCGCCTGTTCCCGGGTAATTGACAATAGCTGAGTTTCCATAACCGGCGACCTGCTCCAGTTTATTGTTGGCAGGGGGTAAACTTGAGGTATGATTGGAATACAGAAATTTACGCTCCGAAACCAGTTCAGCCAGATCCTCCTCGTAACTTACCCTGAAGTCGGCAAATTTTCTGTTCGCGGGGTACTCGCCCTGCTTTTTATCCAGTGGAAGCTGGTGAAATGCTTCACCGGCAATCATTAAACTCAGACCCTTTTGAGGTGCGTAGGCCAGGTTCATATAATGGGTCTGGTATTCGGTGTTCGCGTAGGCAATGTACATGGGATCGTAGGCGAACTGCGTGGCGAATTGAAATCCGGATTCCCTGAAGCTCCTGGCCATGGCAGGGTAGGTGTAGGAGCGGCCAAGGTCGGCCGGGTCAAATTCATAGATCACCTTTGCTTTATTCCTGAAGTCTTTATGATCCGAAAAGCTGATGGGGTAAGCATTAATATTGGGAAGGAAATTTCCCTGCTGCTCATGATTGGCCACCAGTCCGCTTGGGTACCACTGGAAGGTTCCTCCCTGCAGGTCGGCCTTCAGAAGTTCATCGAGTACATGAAAGTTGTGGCTCATATTATACAATACCGGCTTTCTGCATCCTGTGCTCCGTATGGCCCCGATCATTGTCTCAAGATAGCTGCGGGTTAATTCGGCACTTGTATGTCCGGGTTCATTGTTGATCTCAATGGCAATGATATCGGGATCATCCTTGTAAGCGAGCCCCGTTTTGGGATTCACATGCATCAGGAACTGAACCAGGAAGTTCACCTGGAAGGGCCAGGTCTCCTGATTGCGTAAACACTCATCCTTGCCATAGATATCTGAGAATCCGGGTGTGGGAGTGTTGGGCTCGGGATATCCATTGCTGCCGAATTTCAGGGGTGTGAGTATGCTTTTTATCCCTCTTTCTTTAAGGCTGCTGACCAGGTAGTCCAGCACCTCCAGTTGTCTGGTGGGGATGATATTGCCGACGCTGTCACATATTTCTGAATCCCAGAGATGGCAGCGGTAGGCATCCAGTCCCATGCGTGCAAAATGGTAAACATCAGCGTCGATGGCTTTTTTATGATCCACCCCCAGCTTATCGTGGGCCCTGAACGCATGTGCAAAAGGAGTTGTATAATTTACCCCGAACAAACTCAGCTCTTCCTTTGTTTCACTCCATCTCATGATTCCCTGCCGGTCTACATAGACCGATGCTCCATCCTGGCTGAATACAGGGGCGGATATAAGCAGAGCCAGAAAGAAGAACTTACATCGATTTTTTTTCATGTCCTGGCTCTTAGGTTCCTGATATCATGATAACTATTGTTTCGAATCTTTGAAGATCGGTGAAGTGCAATCTTACCATGTAAGCACCTTCACTGAGCATACCCAGATCAATGTTGTGCAAATCCCCGGCTGAGCAGTTCAATTCTCTATCAATCAATAACCTGCCCTGAAGATCGGTGATGTTCAGGTATACCTTATCGCCCACATTAATTGAGATATTCAAACGATCATTCTGAATGGGATTGGGGAAAACATTAAATAGGGGTTCAGAGGCTACTAAAGCCTTGTCCTGGACCGAAACAGGCCTTATCTCCTCACAGCTCGACCAGACAAAGGCAAAGGTTTCCCCTTCAGATCCAGCCGGGATTATATATCCCCTGTCTAGGCCCCAGTGAACAATACATTCCTTGGGAACTTTCTCTCTTGCTGCCCAATCATCGTCATTTAAAAAGTAGTAAGCCCCGGCGGCACCGACTTCCATTTCAGTGGTGTAGCTGTATATATTGTCGTCCTCCGGCTTCATGCTGTTTAACTTCCACTCTTCACCCTGGTCATTGGGAAATTCGCCCGTCACATAAACCCCCTTGGAGACATCCACACCAGTCATGTCTACCTTAAATGTAACTGGCACCTGGTAACCAAAAGACTTCATCCAGTTTACCCCATCGTGGAGATTGTAATCAAAATCCCAGTAAGCTTTGTTTTCCCATGAAGAGCCTTTTCCCCAGGGATCTGCATAGATATAGCAATCACAACCCACCCACTCGTTTCCCCAGGTAATTACACCTGATCCTCCATTGTTGATCACCTCCTGGGTGATGTCGGTGAGGTACTTTTTCTGGGTATCTGTTGTTGGCGGATTGGGATAGCCGGGGGGGATGTTTTCAGTCCCAAGGATATCCACGTGATTGTCGTTTCCCCCGGTTCTGAACATTTGTGCAGTCTCCATCACAAGGAGTTCTACATTGTATTTATTGACAATATAATCCACGTAGGGCCCCAGGGAAGGGAATCCGGCATATTCATCTTTGTTCCAGGCATGGTACAGGGAAATGCCAATGATATCAAAATCAAGGTCGTATGGCGTATGTTCCTCCAGCCACCACTTGGTTTGGTTTGGACCCATCATATGAAAACATACTTTAATATTCACCCCGTATTTAGCGGATATATCTCTGACAGCCTGAGAACCTGTATTATGCAGTGCCGCACTTCGGGCTGGATCATAGTCAGGAAGTTCTGATTCCGGAACATTTGGCATCAGGCGGTGCCAGACACTCTCGTTGCCAATGGATACAATTTCAGGAATAAGTCCCTCACTGCAATAATCATCAAGCACCTGGTAGGTATAGGCATATACCGAATCGGTGATTTTATCCAAATCCATGGCAATCTCCTGCCATGCCAGGGGAGCCACGTAAGGATTTAGCTTCTGATCGTCTTCCAGGGCCCATGAGGTGTATCCGAAGGTGAGGAGTGTTTTCAGACCTGCGTCCTTTGCCCTTTGCATCCCGATCTTCACATTAGCGACCGACTTGTGGTCAACCAGGGTCCCCTCCGAGTAGCTGCTGGCATAGGGAGGGTGATCAAGTCGCAGTCGAACTATGGTGGCACCGTGGTCTGCCAGGCTCTGGAAGGGGTCTTTGGGAACACCATTCTCTTTAAATACGATTCCACACCTGGTCTCCAGGTAATCCGTAAATCCCATGGTACCCCCCACATAAAGTTCCTGAGACCATACAATTCCTGCCAGGGACCACATACCAATTATCAGAAGTGCTTTTCTCATTATCTGATCAGAATTATCTGTTCCACTTTTTGTATTTTATCCGAAAAGACCCTTAGCCAGTAGACACCCTCCTCCTGATCTGAAAGATCAAAGAGAAGGTTCCCGGATGCTTGTAAATCACTCAATTGTTCGTTCAGAACCATTTGTCCGATTGAAGAGAATAGCTGTACACTTACCTGTCCTCCAGGCTGAGTGCCAAACTCGACATTGATGATCCCGCTGCTGGGATTCGGATAAATAGTGATGTCAGACTTCTCATATCCCCGGACCGAATTTGCAGGAATAAAAAGAGGGGTCAGCGTCACATTTTCGCTGGAGATGAAATCAATATCCGGATTCGCATCATCAATCTCCTGCCATTTATAAAAGGCATAGCCCTCATCCGGAACTGCTGATAGTTTTACTGGTACATTAATAAAATAATCTGCTCCAAATCCTGGTGGAACTTCTTTTCTATTGCTGTTTACCAGGACCTTCCCATGAGAGCTCTCGTTCAGATTCAGATCCAGCCTGTAACTTCCCTCGAACCTGCAATATTCGGCGATAAACTTTCTTATAAATGAGGGCCTCTCTACGAAGAAATCCTTGTACAGCTGGATATTCTCCTCCCATTTCTCCCTTGATCCGCCCATGGCCCTGCTCCATCCCAGTTCCGGAATATTCTCTCCCCATTTATCGAGCGTCTGGTCAACAAAGGGGTCGATTAATTCAGCAATACTATCTGCAATACGATCTACACGGTCGGGTCGGAACAACAGTTCGGTATAGGTGCATGTGCGCTGAGCGAATTCGTTTTTGAATGTATCGTTCTCCAGTAATTTTCGAAGAAAGAGGGTGCTCTCCTCAGAGTTTGGCCATCGGTCAAACATGGGTATCGTGGCATGCATGAGAGAGTTATAGGAGGGATAAGTATCATAGAAGAGATCGAAGTTGGTGGATCCATCTGTGTCGAACAGGATCCAGCGCCATTTTCCGCCCCCGTGGGGTTTCCAGATATATGTGTTGATGGAAGGCCAGTCATAATTGGCCAGGTAGATCTGGGCAATATTGTAATTGATGTATTCATTGATATCAATCAGCTGCTCAATTTGACTGTAATTGGTCTGCTCTGAGAGGTCACTGGATTCAATGAAACTGTATAACTCACGGTAGGCACTGTCGTTGCCTGCCTTAATGTCTATCCAGGAGTAGGGGCTCTTTATCAGATCGTATTCATCCTTTTTATAGCCATAGTGAGATTCGATGTAATCTTCATTTATAAATTCACGGATCCCATACATCCCCCAGAATTCACTGTTCAGGTACAGGACCGCCGGCCGGTAGTCCATCAGGTCAATATCAATTTCGTCCCTGAACAGCAATTGATTGACACCATCACGCAGCATCATGGAGCCATTATCTGTACCGGCATTTCTTATCTTGATCCGGTGGTATTCCTGGATATTACTTCCGGAGAAAATCTGGTATGGAATGAAGGGATCTCCATACTTTTCCCGAAAGTAGAGGTTAAAGCTTTTCATGTTCAGGCCACGTGAACATCCCCCTCCGATTTGTACCCCGGTATTACAGCTGAATGCCTTTTGGCCATCCGGTTCAAACATGGTGATCCGTCCGGCTTTCTCCCAATCCTGGTTCCAGTTGGCAGGGTAATCCACGCAGTATCCGTTTACCCCGTTGGTGCCCTTCACGTAGATCCCTTTTTCCTCATCAAACAGATCTTCCCGGGCAAGCTCAAGTGAGAGAACCGCAATGCTGCCTGGTGGTTTCAGTATATAGGATGCTCTTGCTATGGCCCCTGAATATCCTGGTTTAAATGCCCTTGCATTTACCTGCAGGGTGCTGTCGATATTAAATGGCCCCTCATACAGAGCTGATTGCATGGTCGGTTCTGAACCATCAAGGGTATAGTAGATTTGCGAGCTGGCATCGGGAGCCGTCATTGTGATTTCCTGCATCCCTTCCAATATCTTCCCCGGGGGGTGAATTTCCGGAGCCTTCATGTACCTCGCTGCTCCATTGTTTGACTTTCCGGGTGTGATATCGCTTAGCAGGGTAAAGTTTGGACTTCCATCGCTTATCCGCCCCAGTGAGGTATTTGGGAGGACCGTACCAAAAGTGATAGAGTCAATCCAAACAATCTCAGATCCGATGGGCTGGGTAATGGCAATCTGTTCGCCGCCTGACTTGAGTTTAAAGGGGGCATGAAATTCACCCTGGTGAGGCTCTCCGTCAAGCCAGATGATGAGAAAAGCTCCCGGTTGCATTTTATAAGGACCATCAATCTTCCATTTAAGTGGCTCATCAAAATCATCGGTCAGGTAGATATCATCAAGCCAAACCGTATTTACATCTGCGTTATAAATTTCTATCCAATCGTCAAACTCTCCATACTCATCAGCAAAATGGTCGTT
>JAOZLK010000380.1 GCA_029934875.1 Bacteroidales bacterium
AAATCCGGGAGCTGAATGATAGTTGATTTCATTGATCACAACCGGTTCATACCAATCCTCCGGCTCGAATAGTGCTGTCAATTCCGCATTCTGATCCAGGGAAACAGAGATGGACCTGTCCGATGATTCTTCTCCATCCCAACCCACAAACTTATATCCAAATGCAGGAATGGCCTCAAGCCTGACCGGGAAGTCCTCAACATACCTGCCTTCCCATGGGAAAAGTTCGATCTGGCGAGAGTTCACTTTGATTTTACCTCCTCCCGCAGGAGTACAATTTAAAGCAAGGTCCCGGATGGATCCCAGATCAAAAAAGTTTCTGATATGGGTCATCACTCGGCTGGCTCTGTATGTGGACCAGTACCTGAGATCGTCCACCTGATCCTCCCACTCACGGTAGCTTCCATGGTCCCACCTCCTCATATGATTCCGGATCTCCCCCTCAGTTTGACCCACCAGAATATCCAATTCCCTGTTTACCCTCTCTTCGGTAAAATCAGTATTCAGCAGGTCAAAACTCCGCACGATAAACTGTTCCCTGAAAACCGGATTCTCCAACAATGTCCGCAAGATTAGCGTGGACCAGGGCGGATTGGGCCACTGATCGTCATGGTCAGGCTTGGTGGCATGTTCCATGGAGTTATAGCTGGAACCTTCCCAGGCCCCCATCCCTGCATCCACATCGAAGAGGATCCACTGCCATATTCCACTCTCATTTCGCTCCCGCCACCATTTCATGTTGTTTCCGGGCCAATCGATGTTTCCGAAATAGATTTCAGAGGCCTGATAGGTAATGAAATTATTAATATCGATCCAGCTTGTAATGTATTCATATTCCGACGGATCTGATAAGTCATGATCAAGCAGGTAGTGTACCAGCTTCTTATAATCTTCCAGGTCTCCTGCAATGGGCCAATCCTCATTGTACAATTCAACCGGAGATTCAATCCCCATGATCACATCCACGCTGTCGGGGTCTACACCAAAATTAGATGCTACGAAGTGTTCATTGATCTTCTCACGGATAAATTTGGTTCCCCAGTATTCCCCATTAAGAAAAACAATCGTGGGCCGGTACGACTGCTTGGCCACAATTTCATCATCAATCAAACGTGAGGCCATCACATCCCAGATTTCAGGGATTTCGTTACGGAGGATGACTGACTCAAACTTTTCAATGGGCTTGTCAGGGAAGAGGTGATATTTAATAGAACCATACCCGTACTTGGAGCGGGCAAAAATAGAGAGCTTGTGCTGATGGTTTCCGGGAGAGGGCTCATTTCCAAATATCTTCAGTCCGGCATCAATACTGAATCCAACGGTTCCGTCGGGTTCAATAAACTCCACATGGGCTGGTTTTTCCAGATCCCGGTTGCGGGCATTGTCGAAGAGACCATCACTGTTATTATAGAGGTTGTAGGGATCGGTGGAGATGGCGATTACCGGTATGTTATCCGCATCAATATCATCCAGGTCTATATAGTTGTAAGAGTAAATCTTGCCAGGCAGGTGACCTTCCTGAAAGACCCGGGCCCGGAAGATGGTACTTGTGTTGATTTCTAAAACTCCGGCATACTCAAGGGCATTATTACCAGGTTCTGAGCCATCGGTGGTATAGCGGATAAGTCCATCGGCCGGATTCCCGGAAATGGAGACCGAAGTCACTCCATCAAAAAATTTCACTGCCGGTTGAAAAAGCACCTCACCCTCTGCCACATACTCAATACCAGTTAAACCGTTCTGAGCACCGGGAGTGGGTTCTTCAAAAAAGAGCCAGTTGCCAGGATCTTCCTTCATCCTTCCATAGGAAATATCGCTGGGGATGGCTCCAAAACTGACACTGTCTAAAAGTATTCCACCAGGGTCAGATAGATACAGCATCTCTCCACCCGCGCTCAGGCTAAAGGATGTATGTAATCCGGAACCGGAAAAATTCAGTTCCGGGGGAGAACCAAGAGGTGATACGGGAGCTTCTTCCAAAACCAGCGTGAGATAGGGTATCAGGGTCAGGTCGGAGGAGGTCCACTCTGCATTGTGCACCTGGATGGCCAGAATGTTTGACCCCTCCACCAGGAGGGTTTGATCAATCTCAAAGGATTCCGGATCCATTCCCTGCACCATCAAAGCTTCATGGTCCTCACCTCTATCATCAAATGCGGGGGGCGTTCCCGGAAAACCGATGTGGGAACGGGCCACTTCCACGCCATTGAGGTAGGCCACAAAGGCATCGTCAAAATCAATGCTCAGGATGGAAGAAAGAATGGCAGAGGCATCCTCAAGGTTAAAAGATTTCCTGGTATATAGCGAAAGTGTCTGCTCAACCTCCGTTTTGTCATCATCGTCCCCATACCCAAAACCACTTTCACCGGAAGACCATCCGGAATCGTCAAATTCGAGGGTATTCCAATCGGACGGCGGCTCCGAATCGCCCAGCCGGTATTTCCAGAGATCACCCTGGCGGATGATGGTTTCATAGTATTCATTGGAGGGGACCCGGTCCTTGCCTGAGCAAAAGACCAGCAGGTACCCATTAGGTCCAATGGTCAAAGCAGGGAATTTCCATTTATCCGGTGAAAGGGAATCATCGGTCAGGGCAAATCCATCCAGATCAATGGTTGAATCAGCTGGATTAAAAATCTCTACCCAATCCACATAGGCTCCATCCTCATCTGGAATGATGGAAATATTGCTGCTCATCAGTTCATTGATCCTTAACTCCTGTCCATGAAGCATAGCACCCAATAGTAGCATCCCACAGAAAACCCAACTCTTTCTTGTCATATACTCACCTAATTTATTAATATTTTACTGCTCACTACTCTAACTAAATTCTATTCATGGTGGTTGCATGATTCTACTGCGCTCCTCGGCCACTACTTTTCCTTCTTCAATTTACGGTAGACTGAAGGGACATTTGTGCTTGAACAAGTCCTTCTGAGCTTGCAACGATCTTTATCTCTCCGGCTTCCTTTTTTGTTTTTACCACCAGAAGACACATGCCATGGAATGCGGAACGTTCACTGGCCTGGTAGCTCTCAATACAGGTAGGATCCCCGTTCCCCACACATTCCAGGATTCCGGCCCCCTCCACTTCAAACTGCACCAGGTGATCAGCAAGCGGACAGATGTTCCCCTTGCTATCCATAATTTTCACAGTTATAGATGAAATGTCCTCCCCATCAGCAGTCAGGGCGGTCCTGTCGGCCTCCAGCACAATCTGGCTGGCATCTCCGGCTGTCCTGATCTCTTTTTCGCACAGGGCATTACCCTCCCTGTCATACCCCACTACCCGGATAGATCCGGGCTGGTAAACCACATCATTCCATTTGAACCTATATGTACCCTCTTCCAGGGATAGTTTACCCTGTGAAACATCATTTACAAACAGTTCAGCCATATCACAATTTGAATAGGCATATACCGGAGTAAGCTCTCCTTCACGGCCCTCCCAGTTCCAGTGGGGAAGCAGGTGAATCATGGGGTCCTCTGTCCACTGACTCTGATAGAGGTAGAAACGGTCCTTTTTGAATCCGCTCATGTCCACAATCCCAAAATAGGAAGAGTGCGCCGGGAACATATCTCCTTCATAGGGATCAGGTTCGCCATGGTAATCAAATCCGGACCACACAAAAGTTCCAGCCAGCCAGGGTTTCTTCAGCCATGCAAGCTCCACGTCAGGCAGCGCCCCGAAACCCGTATTCACCAGGTCATAGGAAGAGATCTGTTTCGCCTCATTGAGATGGTTCCAGGCCTCGTAGGTCTCTTTCACCGGGAATTCATAAAATCCCCGGCTGCTTAGGGTGGCAGATGATTCTGTGCTCAAAAGGGGCATTTCCGGGAACCGGTCCCTTATCTCTGCATACCTGTCCTGCCAGTAATTCATGCCAAAAACATCAAAAACATCCGCCAGCTCATCATCGAAATCTACGCTCAGGTGCACCCCGGCGATCACGGGCCGGGTGGGATCCAGTCGTCTGCAGATTTCGGCCTGCATCCGGGCATTCTCTTTTCCGTGATCGGTTCCCATGTCCATCACTTCATTCCCGATACTCCAGAGAATCACCGAAGGATGGTTGCGATCACGTCTTACCAGGGCTTCGGTGTCCCGTGCAGCCCACTTTTCAAACCAGATACTATAGTCATTGGGAACATCACCCTTGGCCTCAGACCAGGTATCAAAAGTCTCATCAATCACCAGAATTCCCATTTTATCACAAAGATCCAGCTGTTCGGGTGAAGGCGGATTGTGGGCACAGCGAATGGCATTCACCCCCATCTCCTGCATGATCTCCAGCTGGCGTTCGGTAGCCCGCTTGTTTACAGCAGCACCCAGTGGACCCAGCCCATGGTGCATATTCACGCCCAAAAGTTTCACATGCTGTCCATTCAGAAAGAAACCATTGTCTGCATCAAAACGGAAAGAGCGGATTCCAAAGCTTGTTTCATATTGATCAAGCAGTTTTTTACCTGAAAGGATCCTGGAAACAGCCTTATATAAATTGGGTGATTCAATATCCCACAATTGTGGATTTTCTACCTCAAGCTGCTGGGTCAACTCATTTTCAGATCCGGATTCAATCTCCATTTTGCTGGTGAGCTTTGCCACCAGAACCCCCTGCTCGTCCATGATGGAAGTTTCTACTTCCACGGGAACCTCCATATCCAGTGTATTCATCACCGTCGTCCGGATCTCAACCCTTGCCCCTTCTTTTGTAATTTCTGGTGTTGTGACATAGGTGCCCCATTGGGCAATATACACAGGCTGGGTATAAGTAAGCCATACATTCCGATAAATCCCCGATCCGGGATACCACCTGGAGGAGTAATCCTGATTCTCCACCCTCACTGCAATCTGGTTCTCCTCTCCCCTCTTCACTTTATCTGTCAGATCCACCATAAAAGAGGTATACCCATAGGGCCATCCACCAACATACTCGCCATTGAGCCAGACTTTTGAATTTCGCATCACCCCGTCAAATTCAATCATAATGCACTCCGTATCAACAGGCACCTTGAAAGTCTTCCTGTACCAGCCGGTTCCGGGATAGGGCAGGTAACCCCCTTTATAAT
>JAOZLK010000381.1 GCA_029934875.1 Bacteroidales bacterium
AGATCAGATTCCAGCACCATATATCCATAAAGACTTTCAAGAGTAGAGTCAGAATAGTTCCCGATCAAAGCTTTCAGCTTCAAATTACTTTCACCTATATTTCCCTCCAGCTTTTCAATTATCATTTCATTGCCCTTTTTCTGGATTTTGGCCCTGAATTGGTCTATGGCCATTGGATAGTACCTGAAATGCCAGCCCATATCCTTAACTTCGATCCCAAAATCAAGCTCCACGCTGTCATAAATAATAGCCTCAACCGGAAATTGAGCAGAGCCGCTAAGTTGAAAATCTTCCAAATACTCAGTTCGGTAAGTTTCCGGCAGAAGGAAGCCGTTCTTGTATCGGAACAGGTCTTCGGCTCTCATCCTGGGGGACGCGAGTCTGTAATCAATAGCCAGCATTTCACCACTATCCTTATTAAAATAGGCTTCAATGTTAAGTAAGCTTCCGGAAAAGGAAAATCTGCTTTCACCAATCATTCCATTCAAATAATGCAGCGATAAAGTGTCTGTATCAAAATTCAGAGAAGCGCTCAGATCTGAAATATCGGCATAGAACGGTAGCTCTATTCCAAAACTATCCAGGGTAAAATTGAATTCAGGGATGGTGTCCTGCTCAAGAAATGCATCCAGTTCGCTCCTGGTAATGCTGGCCTCTGCCTTAAAATGCAAGCCCTTAAGTTCCTCGCCCAGAAGGCCGGTAAGCAGGGTGTCTCCAGTGAGTCTCCCGGGTAATATTCTTTCTGATCCCAGTTTAAGTTCTAAGTTCACATCTTTATCATAATCGAGGATATACTCCAGTATATTCTCAACTCTTACTTCAAGATTCATCTCGCTGCCGTTATAAACCATTCCAAGATTCCTGGCTCCAAGAACATTCCCATCCATATAGAGGGTTCCGTCCACCTGTTTTATGGTATCCTCGTCAAGCACAAAACCCACCTGATCCATGGTGAGTGTCACTAAACGTGCTTCATCCAAAAACATATCCGTTTCGCGGTCAATAATTCCAGAGAGCATGGCGTCAAAACTCACCTTGCCTCCAAGGCTCTTGAGCTTCTCCATCTCAATCATCTGTTCCAATCCAGCCAGGGACAAGTCACCCTTAAGAACCAGGTCAATATCGGGCCTAATGAGATTTTTTGCCTTTATATCCCCATGAACCATGCCCTCAGGAAATGATGCTTTGAAATCTTTTAATTCTACAAGCCCCTCACTGAAATCAGCCTCCCCTCCATTTGTTGCATAAAGTGTAAATGAAATATCCTCAACATCTCTGTCAAGAGCTTTAACCCTGAAACCTATTCCACTGGCATAGCCATTTACACGCACGACAGGGAGCTTTTCTCCCAGGCTACCGGACACACTCCCATCAAGGTGGATTGATCCCGCGCCTATTTGCTCAATTTCATCCAAATCGAGAATGCCCAGAAAGAGAAAATTCAGCACATCAAGACCCGTGTTGCTTGCCCTGAAAGCCATATTGATCTGCGGGTCATTTAGGAAATCATAGCTGCCCCAGGTCTCAAGCTCCAGGCCGGCAATGGTGAGAAAACTGGGTTCAATTTGAACATTTCTATTCTCAGAATCATATAAGATATGACTGGAAAAGACGATATCATGTTTATCTTCAACGTTGATATTCTGATAATTAATATTATTTATATCAACATTTAATTCAATACCAGACTCAATAAGCCCGGGCAAATAACTAAACTGACTTTCCAGTTGATTGATCTGGATATTAAGCTGGTCACCGCTATTATGATCCTTATATAGAGCCAGGATATTTATCAGCTCAATTTTGTCCACATCAATGCTCCTGGTGGAATCGGGTTCTTCATCTTGCGGTGATGGACTTTCTGCCATTAAGCTTCCCAAAGCCTTCTCAAGATTCATTAGGGAATCGGCATAAACTTCAAGCCTCACAAATCCATTCTCCATTCTGAACTGGTCAACCTTTATATTCCCCCTGATCAGTTCAAGGATGTTCAGAGAAAGATTCAATTCATGGAGATAAAGAATGGGCTCCTGATGCAGGGAATCGGCACGTACCGGATTTTCATACAGGGTAAAATCCTTGAACTGCAAAACTGAATTTGGAAAGTCCATCAGGGGAAGCAGGTTCATTTGTGCAATATGAACCTCCCCCGGGCGGTTTTCATTAAGGTAATCTACCACCTTTTCCATTATCCAGGTCCGTCCCAGGTAAAAACTAAGCGTAATGACCAGAACCAGGGCAATAAAACCACCCGGGATCCAGGCAAACAATCTTAATATGTTTCGTTTCTTCCTGGTCAAGTCCTGTTAATTAGTAGGCTTCGAATTTAATAATAAGAGCCATATATTGTATTTCCTTTAACTTGTTATAATTTTGCATCATAAGTTAAAATCACAATATGAGAAAGAGAATCATACTTTCAGCCTTGATTTTTGCCGGACTTACCAGTCTGACCGTAAGTTGCGAAATTCTGGAAGAGTGTGGTACCTGTGAACAGGTGACAATTGATGCCAACAACAATGAGACCCGAAGCACACCCCTGCCATACTGCGGAGAAGAGCTGAAGGATAGAAAGGACTCTTCACCGGTAACAATTGGAGGAGTCACCACCTACTGGGAGTGTTACTAGTACTTCACCCCGATGACCACCACATCATCGATTTGTTCCACGTCCCTGCGGTATCCTTCAAATGACTGATCGAGCCTTACTCCCTGGTCAATCATCGATTCTCCCTGGATTTCCAGCAGTAGCTTTCTGAAGTTCTTCGCAAGAAACTTCTTTTGAGCTAAAGGGATCCATGATTTCATGGATGGACACAGGCATTTTATCGCCTTTAATTTGCTTCAGCTCTCCATCCCTGATATGATAGAGTGGATTAATTTAACAAATTACTCATTTTTTTCATACTATTGCAGCATATACCTTGACTCGGATGGATCCGGTAATTATAATTCTCATCATTGTTTCGGCTATAACCCTCGCCCTTTTTATACCCCTCAAAGGAGCCCGGTCGTATAAATATACACCCCCGAAAAAAAGGTTCCATGAAGCTGAAGCCGTACTGTCCCGGCGCCTGCTTATCCCGGGTACTGAAGCTTATGATTCTTACTATCAAACTCATCCGGAACATAAGGAGGCCGATGATAAATCACGCAGTGCACCCGGCCTGCTTTCGCCAGCATCAAGATTCAATCATAAAGCCTCATTCGCAGCTTCCAGGGCCAATTTCCAGCTTATTGATTTTCTAGGTACTCTGACTCATGGTCAATCACCAGGCCCTGAATCACCGGATCAGAGGCCGGATCAGCACGCCGCCAACTCAGATCCCAAAAAAAACTCAGGCTTCATCACCCAGTGGATGAAAAAAACCGGGGCCCACAGTGTTGGTTTTACTGAACTGAAGGATTACCATCTCTATTCGCACAAGGGACGGGGGGCTGATACAGGCAAACCAATCCCCAGGATGCATGAAAATGCCATAGCCCTCACTGTTGAGATGGATTATGAAATGATGCAGGCAGCTCCCCAGGGAAGCTCTGTTATGGAATCTTCCGAACAATACCTGCGCTCAGGAGTGCTGGCCCTTAAACTGGCTGCATACATCAGGGATATGGCTTATGAGGCCACCGCCCATATTGATGGCAATTACGAACTAATCTGTCCTCTGGTGGCAGTTGATGCGGGCCTGGGGGTTATTGGCCGGATGGGGCTTCTGATGACTCCTGACCTGGGCCCAAGAGTAAGAATCTCTGTGGTAAGCACCAACATGCCGCTCACACATTCACCCTCCAAACCCGAACGTACCACCCTTCATTTCTGCGATCTTTGCAAAAAATGTGCTGACAACTGTCCCGCTGCTGCCATTCCATCCGGGCCTCAGACCAAAGTTGATAATATCAGCCGCTGGCAAATCTCTTCAGAGAGGTGCTATCACTTCTGGACAACTTCAGGAACAGATTGCGGACGTTGCATGACGGTATGCCCATACAGTCATCGCGACGACCTGTTCCACCGCTTTATAAGGTGGGGATTAAAAAATAATTTGCTATTCCGGTATCTGGCAGTTAAATTGGATGATATTTTCTATGGGCGGAAACCAACGATCAGGCCCTTGCCTGATTGGACTAATATTGATGACTAAATCATGACGATCTCCGGATATATTGCAATGGGTGTAATTCTGCTCGTAATAATTGCCCTGATCAAGGAGATCATGCGTCCTGGCCTGATACTCTTTTCCGCCCTGGTTTTATTCCTTGTATTTGACATCCTTTCTCCCCAGGAGGCACTTGCAGGTTTTTCAAACAAGGGAATGATTACCGTAGCGCTTCTCTTCCTGGTGAGTGAGGGAGTTAAGGAATCTGGCTTTCTGAACAAGCTTGGCTCAGTTATCCTTCCAAAGAAAAGAAAAAGCATCCCCAGGCTACTCATGCAGATTATGATCCCCGTGTCAGCCATATCCGCATTTTTAAACAATACCCCCGTGGTTATAATTTTCGGTCCTCTTCTCAAGAAGTGGGCTGATAAAATGAGCC
Organism: Bacteroidales bacterium; assembly: GCA_029934875.1. Classification (GTDB taxonomy): domain Bacteria; phylum Bacteroidota; class Bacteroidia; order Bacteroidales. Next base: position 4,537 of record JAOZLK010000381.1, read on the forward strand.
TTCCCTCCCAGAAATTCCTGATTCCGCTCTCCTATGCCACCATATTCGGCGGGACCTGCACATTGATTGGCACCTCCACAAACCTCCTGGTTCACGGAATGATGCTTGACCGGGGAATAGAAGGATTGGGCATGTTTGAGCTGGCTAAAGTTGGCATTTTCATCCTCCTGATAGGATTCTTGTATATGAACATTTTTGCCAACCGACTTCTGCCAGGTGAGAAAATACCCAGGTTCAGCTTTCCCAATGATGTAAGGGAATACTATTTCGATGTTTACCTTCCTGAAAACAGCAACCTGGTAGGAAAAGAGATCGAAAAAAGGCACATTCCCGGATTAAAAGAATTTTCGGTCAGAACAATAATCAGGGATGGAAAACACATCCGCATCGCCAACACCCCTTTTACCCTCGAAGCGGCTGATAAACTGATCATAGTGGGTAGTTCGGAAGACGTGGGTTATCTGACACAATTACCCGGACTCAAACTTGAAGCACTTGACAACATCAGCTCTGATTTTCTTAAGAATT
>JAOZLK010000382.1 GCA_029934875.1 Bacteroidales bacterium
GGCACCAGCCGAAGAAACCGCAGCAACTGAGGCACCAGCCGAAGCCCCCCCCACCAAAGAAGAAGTTAAAGCAGAGGAGCCTGTAGCAGAGGAGCCTGTGGTTGAAGAACCCGTAACCGCAACTGCAAGCGAAGGAACTGAGCCAGCAGGCGAAGAACAGCCTGTTGCTGAGGAGCCCGTAGCCGCAAGCGAAGAAGCTGTAGTTGAAGAAACTCCAGAAGTTAAGGAGCCCGCCAATACAGATCCCAACGCCACTACCGGTGTTGCAGATTTTGACTGGGACGAATTTACCGCAAACGAATTGGACAACAACGCTAATAAAGATGAGTTTGAAAAGCTTTATTCAGCAACCCTTTCCACCATTTCTGAAAATGAGGTAATCGATGGTACCGTGATCTCCATGAACAAGCGTGAAGTGGTAATTAACATAGGGTACAAATCAGAAGGAATAATCTCCATCGCTGAATTCCGCTATGACACGGAACTGAAAGCCGGAGATACTGTAGAGGTTTATGTCGAGAGCCAGGAAGACAAAAAAGGTCAGCTGGTACTTTCTCACAAGAAGGCCAGGTCCATGCGTTCATGGGAGCGTGTTAACCAGGCACTTGACCAGGATGAAGTAATAAAAGGTTTCATCAAATGCCGCACCAAGGGTGGTATGATTGTGGATGTATTCGGAATCGAAGCCTTCCTCCCAGGATCGCAAATCGATGTGAAGCCCATCAGGGATTACGATGCCTACGTTGGAAAGAGTATGGAATTCAAGGTGGTGAAGATCAACCACGAGTTCAGAAACGTTGTTGTTTCCCACAAAGCACTCATTGAAGAGGAACTGGAGCAGCAGAAGAAGGAGATCATTGCCAAGCTGGAAAAAGGACAGGTACTGGAAGGAACCGTCAAGAACATTACATCCTATGGTGTCTTCATCGACCTTGGTGGAGTAGATGGACTGATCCACATTACAGACCTTTCATGGGGACGAGTGAATCATCCCGAAGAGATTGTCGAACTTGACCAGAAACTGAATGTTGTAATTCTTGACTTTGATGATGACAAGAAGCGGATTGCTTTGGGTCTGAAGCAGCTGACTCCTCACCCATGGGATTCACTTGATGAGGCCATGAAAATAGGCGACCAGGTAAAAGGCCGCGTAGTTGTAATGGCCGACTATGGAGCGTTTGTTGAGATTGCTGCCGGAGTTGAAGGTTTGATTCATGTTTCAGAAATGTCATGGTCACAACACCTGAGGAGTGCCCAGGAGTTTATGAAAGTTGGAGACGAGGTTGACGCAGTAATCCTGACCCTCGATCGCGAGGACAGAAAAATGTCACTGGGTATCAAGCAGCTTAAGATCGATCCATGGGAGAAGATTGACGATAAGTATAGTGTAGGAAGTAAGCATGCTGCCAAGGTGCGCAACTTCACCAACTTTGGTGTGTTTGTTGAGATCGAAGAAGGAGTGGATGGTTTGATTCACATTTCTGATCTTTCATGGACCAAGAAGGTTAAGCATCCGGCTGAATTCACCGCAATAGGAGCAGAAATTGAAGTTGTTGTTCTTGAAATTGATAAGGATAACCGCCGCCTGAGCCTGGGACACAAGCAACTTGAAGAGAATCCATGGGATGTATTCGAAGATGTATTCAATGTGGACTCCATTCATGAAGGCACTGTTATCGAGCTGATGGATAAGGGAGCTGTCATAGCACTTCCATATGGTGTTGAAGGTTTCGTTACTCCGAAGCACCTGGTGAAACAGGATGCAAGCAGTGTGAAAGTGGATGAAAAAATGGATTTTAAGGTAATTGAGTTTAATAAGTCCGCAAAAAAGATTATCTTGTCTCATAGTCGTATCCATGAGGATAAGCAGAAGTCTTCGACCCGGGCCACTAAGAAAGGAGGGGGTGACGAAGTGAGGAAAGCAACCAGGAAGCTCAAAACAAACCTGGAGAAAACCACGCTTGGTGACATCTCAGAACTTGCAGCCCTTAAGACGGAGATGGAAAAGAATGAGAAGTCCAAGAAAGCAGGAGGCGACAAAGCAGAGTAAGTAAAACCCTTAAACAAATTAGTCAGCTATGGAATTCAAGATTGACAAGTTTGAAAACCATACTTTGATCAAAGTATTGGAGGAAAAACTCGACACCCACATTGCTCCTACACTGAAATCTGAGTTGGTACTTGTATCAGGTAATGGTGAGAAAAATATCATTTTAGATCTGGGCAATTGCCGCTATTGTGATTCTTCAGGATTAAGTGCAATACTTGTGGCGAACCGTTTGTGCAAAAATGCAAGTGGAACCTTTGTGCTCACTGGATTGAATGATGCAGTTGAAAGATTGATAACCATTTCTCAGCTTGATACTGTATTGAATATTTCAAATTCTCTTCAGGAAGCAGAAGCATTGATCAAAGAGGCAGGTTAATTTTTGTTTAGTGTCATTTGAATTGACCATACTTGGTAGCAGTTCAGCGCTGCCAACTTCAAAACGATTCCCAACCGCTCATTTACTTAAGGTAGATGAGCGGTTTTTTTTAATCGATTGTGGAGAAGGAACCCAGGTTCAGTTAAGAAAATTCGGTTTCAATCCATGCAGGATACACCATATATTTATATCCCATTTACATGGCGATCATGTATTCGGATTGTTTGGCTTGCTGTCAAGCATGGGAATGTTGGGACGCAAAGTAGCTCTTAATCTTTATGGTCCTGACACTCTGGAGCCAATGATGAAGCAGCATTTTGGCTTCTTTGGCTCTTTGCCCTTTGAGATCAGATACCACGTTCCAAGCCCTGATGTCGATCTTCCTGTTTTTGAAGATGAGAAGCTGCAGGTAAGCCCCATACGCCTGAAGCACAGGACGACTACCTTCGGGTATCTGTTCCAGGAAAAGAAGCGTGCCCTAAATATGCGTAAGGAGAGCATAGAGAAATATGGACTGGGAATAGCAGATGTGGTAAGGATTAAGCAGGGATCCGATCATGTGACCAAAACCGGCGAGATAATATCCAACCAGCGCTTAACCCTGCCTCCTTTTTTGGAGCGCTCCTATGCCTATATATCAGATACGGTTTTTTTGCCCTCCATTTCGGAAAAGCTGAAGGGCGTCGACCTTCTTTTTCATGAGGCCACCTTTGCAAATAAGGATGAAAAGCTGGCCCTTGCGACTCTTCACTCAACTGCCCTGCAGGCTGCTACCCTGGCAAAGGCTGCCGGGGCAGGCAAGTTGCTAATCGGACATTTCTCCAGCCGGTACAAGGATTATAAGCTCCTGGTTGAAGAAGCAAGGACTGTATTCAGGGACACATATGGGGTCGAAGACGGGGATCGCTATTCCCTTGAGCAAAGGAGAGAGACAACGGAATAAATTGTTAATTTTGTTCCTTCATTTCAGGTAAAAAAGAGCAAAGTGAGCGAAAAAGTTTTGATCCTTGATTTTGGGTCCCAGTATACCCAACTTATTGCACGGAAAGTAAGAGAGCATAATGTTTACTGCGAGATTTATCCTTATAGCAAATTCCCGGAGCCTGATGAATCGGTTAAAGGTGTGATTCTTTCTGGCAGTCCTTTTTCCGTGAGGGATGAAAATGCCCCGATCCCTGACCTGGATGGGATTAAGGGGAAATTTCCCCTATTGGGAATCTGTTATGGTGCTCAGTTCCTTTCTCACCACTATGGAGGAGAGGTAAAGCAATCCAACTCAAGAGAGTATGGAAGGGCAAGACTGAGTTTTATAAATAAGCAGAATCCCCTGCTCAAGAATTTGTCTGCCAATACGCAGGTATGGATGTCTCATGGTGATACTATCAATTCGCTACCGGAGAACTTTAAAATAATTGCTTCAACAGGAGATGTGGAAGTAGGCGCCTATGCAGCAGAAGATGAGGCTACCTTCGGACTTCAGTTTCACCCGGAGGTGTACCATACCACTGAGGGGAAAACCATCCTTTATAACTTTCTGTCTGAGATTTGTAAGTGCTCCATGGACTGGACTCCTGAAACATTTGTGGAGACCACGGTCCAGGAATTGAAGAATAAGCTGGGAGAGGACAGAGTGGTCCTGGGTTTATCAGGTGGTGTGGACTCTACGGTAGCAGCGATTCTTTTGCATCGCGCCATTGGCGAAAACCTGATTTGCATTTTTGTTGATAACGGACTGCTGAGGAAGGATGAGTTTAAAACGGTGCTTGATTCTTACCAACATCTTGGTTTGAATGTAATCGGTATAGATGCAGGTGAGAAATTCATTGCTGACCTGGAGGGTATCACAGACCCGGAAGCAAAAAGAAAGAGTATAGGAAAGAATTTTATTGAGGTATTTGAACAAGAGGCCAAAAGGCTGAAGAATATTGCCTGGTTGGGCCAGGGGACTATCTATCCCGATGTTATCGAATCGGTATCCGTAAATGGTCCGTCGGTCACCATTAAATCTCACCATAATGTGGGTGGCTTACCGGATAAAATGGCTCTGAAGGTTGTGGAGCCTCTTCGATTGCTATTTAAGGACGAAGTGAGAAGGGTAGGTTATTCCATGGGAATCCCGGCCTCATTTCTGAAACGACATCCATTTCCTGGCCCGGGACTGGGGATTAGAATTCTGGGTGAAATTACACCAGAGAAGATCCGTTTGTGCCAGGAGGCCGATGATATTTATATTAAGGCCTTGCACAGGTATGGCCTTTACGACAGAATCTGGCAGGCAGGAGCCATCCTCCTCCCGGTGCAGTCGGTAGGTGTCATGGGCGATGAGCGCACCTATGAATTTGTGGTGGCATTAAGGGCTGTAACCTCCACCGATGGAATGACAGCCGACTGGGGGCACCTTCCTCACGAAGTACTGAGCCAGATCTCCAATGATATTATCAATAAGGTCAGGGGCATCAATCGAGTTGTTTATGATATCAGCTCGAAACCGCCGGCTACAATTGAGTGGGAGTAGTTTCTGGATTGAAATTTATGCAACAATAATTTAGCCAGGAGGTTATATATTATACATACTGTAATAAGATTGATCATGATTCGAATTAAATATATATGTGTCCTGGGCCTTTTCCTGAT
>JAOZLK010000383.1:0-1091 GCA_029934875.1 Bacteroidales bacterium
AGCTGTTGTACATCCATGTTGAAGATCTGATAACCTGCCTGGGTCTCCAGGTTCAGCACCATTCTTCCGCTCAGATCATAGACTTCCAGAAGACCTGTATTCTCAGACCTGCTGCCCAGGTTCACATAGAGATAATCTTTGGCCGGATTGGGGTAAACCTGTAATTCTCTTATTTCGCCCAGCTTATTCCCTATACCAGTCGGAATAGTTTTATAATTTACCTCAGCCTGTAATATTTCCCTGGTGTTCCTATCCTGAACAAAGGCAACAACAAGCAGATCGTCTACATCCTCCACATAAGGTTCATAGGTCCATTGGTTTGTCAAATTCATGCTGACCCCCTGGTACCAGTTTTCGCCCAGTAGTTTTCCTGCCGGTGTCGGAAGCATCTCCAGAGCCACATTCCTGAAGGCAGTATCCCCATTGATACCTACATAGCTTGTTACCAGACTTTCCAATACGACAACATAAAGCTGAATGTATTCAGAATAGCTCTCAACATTACATGTAACCGTTGTATAGGCTGTTAGATCGGTATCGGTCCAATCCACTTCAAGGTCGATTTTAAAGGATGGTATCGACAGAGAAAGGAGATCAAGTTCCTCAGATCCCGGACTGTTATCAAGCGTGGAGAAATCATAACGATACTCGCTGTTTGTCGATCCATCAAGAACGGCATAGGGTACAAGTCCCACTCCAAGGTTACCAGCCCTGGTGGTCACCATTCCCGGGTTGTTCTGATTCATTGGATCATCACCTGGAAAGGATGTATGATATTGAATATCAATGAGCTCTGACCGATTGGCTTTAGCATAGTCATCTACATATTTATCGGCGTAGAATGAATTTCCATCCGAAGAATTTGTGAAGTGCTCCAATACGGCAAGTTTCGTCTTCTCAGAGATCATCAGATTATCAAAGGCAAAACCCTGGTTCCCAATCCCCTGGGCACCATTGGTGGCTATGGCCAAACGAAGGCTAACATGAGTCTTATCCCGGAGGGAACTCAGGTCTTGCGCAGTTTCTACCCAATCTGTATCTGGATTGAATACATCCAGTCCCCATCCCACCGGGCTTCCACCAGGTTGATT
>JAOZLK010000383.1:1101-5055 GCA_029934875.1 Bacteroidales bacterium
ATTAAAGGAGTTGTACCAGTTAATTCCTTCCTCGTCGGCCCCAATGGTCTTCCAACCCTCTTCCCTGTTGTCCAGATACTGGAGAACCGAACCATTCACATTCGGAACAAAACTCTTCATAACATCCAGTTTTATCATCGGACGATTCATATCACTGAAATCAAAGCATGGACTTTGAATCCACGAATGTTCCACATAAGCAGAACCATATCCACTTAAGTCGGTATACCATGAATTTCCAACTTCATCGGGAACAAATCCATCGAAATCGGGAGTACCCCAAACCCAGCTGGAATTCTCATCGGCCGATTCTACGGTCCACCCTCCTTTATTCAGGTCAAATGCCTCTGCATATCCTTCAGCATCCAGTTTGATGGTGGGCCTCAACTCTACCCTTTTTGTGAGGGTATCACTGCAGGCACCCTGATTCATAGTCTGTAGTCCCACCAGGTAGGACGCTGCATTCGGGAACTGGTATTCTACTGTATCTGCATCTGAAACAAGCTCTTCGATAAGATCTCCGGACTCGGTCATGAAAATCCACTTCATGGATTCAAGCGGTGTCGATCCTACGGTGGTCAGATTCACAAATTCAACACCCTGCGTCTCCAGGAAACAATCACTGATCCAGGTGAAGTCGCTATTGGGACTGCTACTGAATACAGTATCTACCACATAAGTTGAAACACATCCGTCAAAAGTGCTTGCTGAAAGTGATATGGTCCATTCACCCGGGTAAGGATAAAAGTGTTCCGGATCAATTTCATCACTGTAATTATCTGCCCCGCTCAAAGGATCACCAAAGTCCCAACGCCAGGTCTCAACTTCAAGTTTTGAAGTACTCTGGTTATAGAAGGCAACCATCCCTCCTCCATCGGGCATGCACGAACTACTAAGAGTAAATTGGGCTTCTGATGCACTATTTACGGTCAGATCCATCTCTACAACTTTTTCACAACCGACATCCGAATATATTTTGCAGGTAAGGGTTATCTCACCAACAGGGGCAATAGCCGGATCAAAAACAAAGCCATCATTGATATTTCCGGTAACACCTTCACCATAAAAATAGGCAGAAGGATCATTGGCTACCAGCCGGACCACATCTTCATTCTGGCAGAAGGATGTTATTCCTGAAGGTGACAGGATTTCGGGCTGAGTAATATAGATAAGCTCAAAACTTTCCCTGATATAGAGCATTACTTCATCAAAATAGGCATATTCAATTGTATATATACCCTCGGACAAAAGACCCGGATCAATAGTGGCTGTATTATCACCATTATCGACGAGTCCTGCCACCTCACGTTCCTGATCATCAATGAGTATAAATGAACCAACTACCCCTGCAACGTTGGATGCTGTTGCCTGGAATGGATCACCGTTATCACATACCTTGGGACTGGGGATATAAATATCTCCTTCGGCTCCCAGGACGAAGACAAGGGCACTATCCACACTTGTACAAGCCGTTGAGCTTTCAAAGCTGTAATAGATTGTATGGGGTGAATTTATGGTATCCGCAATGGCCGGACTAAAATAGTCAGTTGCACTGTTGACACCAGGTCCGTAGAAAGTTCCTCCGGGAGTGTCTGCCTCAAGCATAAATGGTGGATCCTCCACGCTATACCCCGACTGCAGGTTGATTATACTTACGGGAGTCGACTCATTCACAGAAATTTTCACACTTCCGCTTCCGCTGTTTTCAACCCCGTTTTTGTCAGTTATCACCGGAATACTGTAGGTGGTTGTTTCTATGGGTGATACCAGCAATTTATAGGTACTGGTATCGATGTCCTCATACAGAATTGTGGTATCCCCATCAAATAATTCAATGGAGAATGGCTTCCTTCCGATCAGGTATACGATGATTTCTGCCTCTTCTCCTTCGCAAATCTCAGGCAGGGTTACCATGTGAGTGAGTGGTAACTGGGTGTAAATCTCCAATTCGTTCTCCTCAACTATATCAAAGGGCTCACCAATGTTGCCTGCCGAATCTCGTAGAATAAGACTCACTTCCAGATCGCCCGGATCTACCACATTATCGCTGGCAGACACTTCATATGTAAGTGTGTAAAGTCCATTTCCAACTTCAGCGAATTCCACCTTCGAGGAACTTATGGGGACACTATTGATAAGGGTACCTGATGATGCCTTATAGCCGGTGCCATCTGCTGTGATGGTCGCCACCACGACTCCTTCAACCCCCACTTCCTCATCCGGAACTTCAATCCTGGCTACAACAGGAGCATGGGCATCAATCTCCACCCTGTCAACATTTCCAATGTTTGTATAGGGCTCTCCACTGTTCCCTGATGCTTTGTCGAAAATCAAAGATGCTTCGAACTCTCCTGGTGCAATATCTGCATCACCTTCAAGAACCGTGTAAATAAGCTGGTAATAACCAAGACCCATCTCCACAAATCTCATATTTGGCTCGGTCACACTTGTCCCGTTCACGCTTGATGCCGGATTAATGGTATAGGAAGTTCCATCGGTAAGAATATTAATCACAACATCGTCTCCTATCTTATAATAGCCTTCAACCAGATCTGCTATACTGACTACTGGCAGTTCTGCATCCAGGAGGTCATTATTCTGGGAAATGGGTGTTGTATAGGGCAGGCTTGGTGTAAGACCGTCGCTAAGAATCAGAAAGCCCACCGGAATATCCTCTATTGCCTCATAGCTGTTTCCTCCTTCAATAATTAAGAAATTGGCAAGATAGGTGGTGCTATTTATCCTGACAAAACCCACAAGTGGATAGCCTCCTATGTCGCCCGAAAGCATAATATACTCGGTATTGCCATCGTCGGATACTTCAATGGTGGCAGTGATCACATCCCCAATCTTCATAGTGGCATTTGGAATGCTCACGTTCAGGATCTCCGGATCCTTTATTTTAACCGTAACAAGGAATTCACATGTACCGGTATTTCCTGCAATATCCTCAGCCACATAGGTAATTGTGGTAAGACCCACCTGGAAGTCTGCCAGTCCGACATAATTGATTCCTGTTTCGGGTGAAGCTCCCGTGGTAGCTCCTGTCATCGTCCAAATTAAGCTGGAAATTTCACAGTTGTCAGTAACCACAGGGTCTGCGGTGAGCAGGGTTCCCATTAGCTCATCTCTCTCGATTTCCAGCTCTTCGTCGACCGGACAAGTTGTAAATTGAGGTTCCTCCAAGTCATCCACAGAAATAATCACAATGTTGGAAGCTACCGAACCACATTCAACAGTCGAAATTCTTTGATATTCTGTAGTAAAGAGAGCACCAGCTGGTGGATCATAGGTAATACCTATTGCTACGGGAATATCAGTAAAGAGACCCGGAACAATCCTGGATTGCCATTGATAGGTCCAGCTATTGCTACCTCCCGAGGGAGATTGATCATTCAGTATGGGCTCGGGGTCTCCCTCAGGGCAGATCACCTGATCATCCATAATCAGTCCGCCGTCCAGTGCCACTGAAACAGTTACCAATGCAACATTTGAGTAGACCGTGCCGGCACTATTGATTGCAGCAATTCGGTAAAAATAGCTTGTATTGTTTTCTGTATCAGTGTCAGTATATTCTTCAGTATCCGGGGGCAAAGCCTGGATGGTAACAAAACCAATGGTTGGAAGTGAGGAGCGTTGAACTTCAAAACTCTCCTCGTTAGTGCTTTGGTCTCTCCAGGTCAGCTCCACTGAACAGACATCACTTGCTGTTCCCTGCAAGCGATCCGGCTCTCTTGGTAAAAGTAAGAGGGTAGCCTGACTTCCTGTAATCCATGCCGAAGGACCGGTGGCATTAACTGCCCTGACACGGTAGAAATATTCCACATCCTCATCAAGTCCGCTGTCATCGAAATAACTGTCGGTGGGTGTACCTACCTCAATAAAGCCTATTCCGGCAGTGAGTGAGCGTTGAATTTCAAAATTAGCCTCATTGTTTGAGATATCCTGCCAGGA
>JAOZLK010000034.1:0-3721 GCA_029934875.1 Bacteroidales bacterium
AGAACCACAAATGGCACGCGAACCGATTCCTCATAAAAATTGAATTTACCCCTCATACCATGTGCTCCCAACATCTCACCGTGGTCCGACACAAATACCACCAGTGTGTTGTTGGCCAGCTCCAACTCATCCAGTTTATGGAGAATCTTGCCCACCCAATCATCAATCTCTGTCACAAAAGCATAGTAATTGGCTACCATATATTGCACTTTCTCTGCCTCGTTGTAGGGGGGTATTTCCTCACCCTGCCGGTAGGGAGAGTTATCTCTTGTATCTGAAATGGAGGCAGAAACAGGCATCTCCCCGGCCTTATACATGGAAGCAAAGGGCTCAGATGGGGTAATAGGAACGTGGGGACAATGGAACGAACAGCTTAGAATAAACTGCTCCCCTTTCAATCGTTCCAGAGCCTCAATGGTCTGTTTTCCCTGAATGGCAGTAATGGTATATTCAGCCGGCAGGTCAAGCACCCCGTGAATATCGGCCTGGCTTAAGCGGGTCTCTTTCTCCTTTTCAGGAATTTTACCCCCTGGCATATACTTGTAGTATCGATCCGGGGGATCAAGCCTGTAGGGAATGGAACCTCCGTAAAAGGTGGTTTCATAGAGTTCTCCCGGCTTCAGAGCTCTCTTTTCTATGCTCTCTTTCACATATTTAACGTAAATGGGTTCCCATTGAATAATTGGCTCCGTGCCTATCATTCCCTCTACCGGCGGATTCATGTAAACCCTGGCCATATGTTCGGGTCCGTGAAACTTGCCACAATACTCCGATTTATATCCCCTCTTCACAAGAATCTCATCAAAGGTTGGGTAGTAACACTCCCCTGTTTTAGCATCCCTGTTGTCCCGTATGGTGGTAGTCTCCGTTAAACGGCCGGTAAGGATGGAAGTACGTGCCGGTACACAAACCGGGCAGGGAGTTACCGCGTGACTGAAGTTCACGCCCTCGCTGGCAAGCTTGTCCAGGTTGGGGGTAATGATTGCTTCATTCCCTGAATAGCCAACGGCATCCCAGGCCTGCTGGTCGGTCATAATAATCAGGATATTAGGCTTCTCTTCCCGGGAAAATGCACTTTGAGTTGAAATCAGGCATCCCAATATTAATATTCCGGTCGCTAAAAAATTCTTCATGTGAGCCTGAGTTAATGAATTATTGTACTTTATATACTACAACATTCCCTGTCTTCCACAAGCATATCCTGTGTTGGAGGGTCGATGGCTTCCCTGGTGATATTCCAGGGTGATCCATCATCTCGTTTCCAGAATTCCGGCTCAGCACGAACATCCACTTTATGATCAGCCTCAATCTGAATATGATAGACAGGACGCCTGGCATCTGCCCAGACCCGGATTTTCAGGCCATCGCACTCAATGCTGATTGACCCTGTCAGCAGATCCAGGCATTGCTTAAAGGCCTTACCTGCGCTAAATGGATTTGGAGAAAGGGAAACCCGAACCCGCCCGGTTTTGAAGATATCACCGTTGTAGGTAAATGCATCATTTTTGGACAAAAGCAAATAGAGGGTATCATCTTCTATGGCATAAACACCCGCAGCAATATCTCCATTGCCCAGGGGCATTTGTCCGGAAGCATCTGTGGAAGGGCTGTTCCAGATCACATTGTATTTGCCCGGATATCCTGTTTGTGCGGACAAAAGAATCGTGCTTATGATGAATAAGGAAACCAGGCTAATTCTTTTCATCCTATATGAAATTATTTAATCAAGTATATCAACTTCCACGTATATAGGTTTATGATCGGAAGGATAGGCACCCTCAACATTGTAGTCCACTTCTTCGTATTTAAGAACCTTCACAGCTCCCTTGTATAGAATCCAGTCTATTTCTTTTTCATCCACGAAAGTGTTTTTAAGTAAATCCGGATTGCTGGATTCACCATCCCCTACCAGCGCATTGTAGGGTTGACTGCCGGGACGACAATTGAAATCGCCCATGAGGAAAACAGGGCGCTCGGCGGTCCATTCGCCAAAGCGATCCAGGGCTGAGATTCTTTTCAGGATGAGTTTGGATGCATTCAACCTGGCCAGGGCCTCGCTCCGACCATTGAAATAATGGGTATTAAACAAATAAAATTCCCGGGTATTCTCCCAGTGTCCCCGGTAATCCTGAGGATAAGGACCTGCTTCCCCATCTGCCGGCCTGTTTATACAGGCAAACCTGGCCCATGTGACCATCCTGGGATTGACTTCGGGGCCGCTTCCAATTATTTCAGGTGTTTCTGAAAGCTGAAAACTCTGCATCTCGCGTAAACGAAATTTATCCCGCTTATAAAAAATGGCCATGAACTCATCGTCATCTCCACCCTGCCTGCCTTCACCCATCACTACATATTCAGACAAATGATCTGCTAAATAATCAATTTGCTCCTTTAGCCCTTCCTGGGTTCCGATGATGTCCGGATCATACTTGCGGATCATGTCGATTTGCATATCACGCCTAACTTCCCAGGAGGGTTCGAAGGTGGGACTGGCGAACTTCAGATTGTAGGTCATCAGCTTAAGATCCTGTCCCAGGGCTGATGAACTCAAAAAGAATGACACACAGCAGATCAAAGCAACGAAAGCATGTTGTTTTTTCATAATCCTCTTCACTTTAAACAGTGACTATTTAGAATCAAGACGTTCCGGCATACTGAAAGTCAGTGGTTTCTCCTTACGAAGCATCCTGGCGGCCTCTCCACTTAACCACAGGTAATGGTCCGATGGTTTGCCATCGTTCCCCACAAATTTTGCCACATCACTTACCGGGGGATTGTCGGATACCTTAAATATAGCAGTTCCTTCATTGACCTCATCGAACATGGCCACATAAAGCATTTCAGCACCCGACACAAGGGCGGTGGTAATCTGGTCCCAGTAAAACTGGCCACCCAGCCTGGGAATAGAGTTCACTGGCTTCGGGGCAAGCTTGGCCGACTGACGGCTCAGGTTGTGCCAGCTGAATCCGGGAGTTACACAGGGTACATAGTCCACATTGTTTGCCTTGCACCAGGTGATGTCATCCAGGATCACATCCCTGAGACGATGCATATCGTTGTGCAGCAGGGGAGAAAAACGCTGTACCATCCATGGCAGGACGATATCAATCTCCCTGATCAACTCATGCAGGAAAGGATCGGGATTGCAATCGGCATTTAAATCACGCCAGAAGGTGGGCACCCCCATCATAATGCTGCAACCACCATATACCGGGTCATTCTTCAGGAAATCGACGAAACGCTGGAGACCTATATCACGGATGTTATAGGAACGGTCGGGAAATCCGACACCCCATATGGCAACCAGTGGTTTCCCCCGGTGGTGAACATAGGTTTTTGCTCCCTTCTGGTTGGTTACACCCAGTGAATCCACCAGGTATTTCCAGTCCTCAATCAAAGCTGAACAATCCTCACCCTTGGCCTGCAGTCCGGACAAATCGTACATCACTGCAATGGAGCGCTCATATTTTGAAGCTGCCTCAAAGGCATGCTTAAATACATTCACATTGTGCTTTGAACGGGAACGGGCGGCTCCGAAGAAACGCTGCATAAAAACCCCGTCCAGCCCATATTCCTGCATCCAGCGAAAATGGGTGTCAATGGTACTTTTATCACCTGAGTAGAAAAATCGGGCCGTACTTCCATCTGCCAGCTTTAATCCGGTGGGATAGGTTTTTTTGTACTCCGAAACATCGGGCCACATATCGAGCCTGACCTTGTT
>JAOZLK010000034.1:3821-15504 GCA_029934875.1 Bacteroidales bacterium
GATAGGTTTTTTTGTACTCCGAAACATCGGGCCACATATCGAGCCTGACCTTGTTCTCGTCGGGATACATCACCCCGTCTTTGGGCATTTTGAACCAGCCCTGGTAACCTGCCATTACCAGGCCCTTATACGATGGATACTTTGTGCTTTGAGCATGCTTCTGCCCGTTAACACTTACAAAAACCAGTGCGAGGCTGATCAGTACTAATAATCCCTTTTTCATCCTGTATTTTTTTTAGAAACAATTGTATGCTTCTCAATATAGGACAGGACTCTTAAAAATTGCTTAATTAAAAATAAATGGAAGAGGATCCTTCACATTTAGCTTAGTTGGATTCAAAATAAACCCCGTTTTTCTCCAGTTCATCCCGCAGGGTCTGGTAGGGAAGTTCCCGGCTTCCATAATCATTCAGTGCACATAAGGCAGCAGCTGTGCCACTGGCCTGTCCCTGGCCCATGCAGGAGACTGTGTTCCTGGTGGACATATGCGCCCTGTGATCGGAAGTAATCAGCATGCCCGAAGCGAAGAGGTTGCTGATGTTTTTCACGCAGAGGGCCCTGTAGGGAATGCCATAGCTTCCGCCATCTTTAATCTGGAACTTTGGTGCCATATCGTGAAAGCCGTAAACAAAAACATCATCTTCAAAATGGCGGCCTTCGATCACATCCTCATGGCTGATATCATAATCGCAGGTAATTAACCTGCCCCTGCGAATCACCAGGTTGGGACTTGTCCTGGACTTGACATCCTCCCCTCCTTGAAAGAAGGGGAATCCATTGGCTTCAAGAAGCCACGGGCAGTATTTCCTTACGGTTTACTGCTGGTTCCTGCTGCCGACCACTAACGCGGTTCGCTGCACAGGCCATCCCCGTCTGCCCGACGGTTTTAATATTCTTTGCTGCATTTATATCTGCGTTTTCCTCATACCCACAGTTCTGACACCTGAACAGAGCCTGTGATACTCTGTTCTCTCTTACTGTGTATCCACAACATGAGCATTGCTGAGAGCTGTAACGGGGATTCACTTCAAACAGCATCCCTCCCCTCCAATAGAGTTTGTAATCAAGCTGCCTTCTGAACTCAAACCATCCCTGGTCCAGAATCGATTTGTTCAATCCTGACTTGGCTTTGATATTATTACCTGGTTTTTCTATGGTCCCCCTGGCTGATGCACTCATATTCCTGATCTGTAGCCCTTCTACATATACCTTAGTGTGGTTCTTACTAATTTCGGCACTTAACTTGTGAAGGTAGTCTGATCGGACATTAGCAATACTATGATGTAATCCTGATATTCTTCTCTTCTGCTTCTTCCAGTTATTCGACCCTCTCTTCTTTCTCGACAACTTCCGCTGTTCGCTAAGCAGAATTTCTTCATGTTTTCTGAAACTGTTCACACCCTCAATCAGGGTGCCATCTGATAGGGCGGCAAAGCATTTTACCCCAGCATCAATCCCTATCTCTGATTCAGAAGGATGCTTGCCAATCTCAATCATCTGCTCTACCAGGATAGAAGCATACCATTGTCCGCCTCTGTGGCTAACTGTAATATTCTTTATTGTTCCAACATGATAATGGCGGTATACAGCACCCCGGCCGAGCCCCTGAAAGTTCCTGATCCCTTTGGCTGATTATCAACAGTGTACCACTCATAAAAGCCATCATTGTCTTTTACCCGCTTCACCATGGGCAGCAAATTATCGTAGGCCTCCTCAACAAAGCCATATTCTACAAGTTGCTGAATCATACGTGCCCCAAACCAGGTCCAGTCACCCCCATTCTGATAACCATAATATGACATGCTGGGATTCTTAAAGGATCCATCAGGGTAAGGAGGATAGAGGGTCAGGCCAATGGAACCTGCCCCGGATGCCTCAACATTGGCCAACATTTTATCCAGCGAAACCTTAATCTCTTCTTTTGAAAGTAAGCCGGCTTCGATAGCCAGGGCCGTTCCCCCGTGATAAAAGACCTGGTCTTCATCAAAATCTTCCGGAAACGGCGAACCATTCAGATAAATATGCGGGATGAATTTCTGCCTTTCCTCATCCCATAAATGCGTGCGGACATCCTTAGCAATTTGATCCCGGACTGCTCCCCATTTCTGCTTCGTCTCAGGGACAAGTTCCATTAAATTATCAAGTGCAATGAGGAACATGGCATTGTCATAAATATCCAGGGCATAATGGGTATCATCTGTCAGAAATACACCCCAGTCATGCTCAGGCTGAACATCCCCCCAGTCAGCTGTGGTCGCACCCCATATTAAACCATATTCCGCATTAAATCGATGATTCATCAGGAAACTCATGGCCCATTCCAGGCGCTCTGAAACAGTTTTAGAGCCAACACTTTCATTCAGGATCTCTTTATCTCCTGTTACCTGAATGTATTTATAAACCGTCTGAACCAATGAGGTCTCCTGGTCGGTTTCTACAGTATTTTTATGACCGGCGTACCGGGGTTCCATATCTGAATAGATAAAGCGGTAGCGTTGCTCCTCATTCTCATTCTTTGGAGAAAAGCCATCGATGATGTTCCCATCCTCACCCTGCATCCTGAAAAAAACCAAGAGGTTTTCCTTTAATACTTCTGGTTCAAATACTTCAGCTGATAGCTCGATGAAGGTATTGTAATCACGGATCCAAACTTCTCCGTATCCCTCACCAGCATTGAATCCACCTTTTACAATTTCAAGCGCCTTACTCTTTGTAAAAGCAAAGTATTCATTGGATTGAATTCTTGCTTGCAGGTTTTCCTGCGACACTTCTCTTGTTCCACAGCTCATTAATAAAAACAAGGTGCAGAAAAATGTGATTGCTTTCATTATTCCTTTATCAGTTTATAGACTCCTGAACCATCAATAGTGATTACCTGGATCACGTACTCCCCGGAACTCATATCGCCCAGCTGTATGCTTGTTTCCTCATTTGAAAGGCTAATAAACTTCACTTTGCGACCCGTAAAATCATATATGCTTGCTGACACTCCATTCTTCACTTCTATATGTAGCAAATCATTCACAGGATTGGGATATATTTTTGCACCAACATCTTCCATGGTGGAAACAGAAGTATTATCGGAGGCGGGTGTCGCCACCACCACATTAGAGCTTTCAGTTTCGGTTCCGGCATTGTCTGTCGCTTTCACCTTGTAATAATACTTCGTTCCATTGTTTATATCAGTGTCGGTATAATCCGAAGAAGGTACAGGTTCTGTGTTTACCATGGTATAAAATAAACCCGGTGTCAGGGCCCGATAAATGTTGTATCCAGCCAGGCTTGCTTCAGTATTATCATCCCAGTCCAGGCTCACTGATCCATCACCGGCAAGGGCTGTCAGGTTTGTCGGGGGAGCTAAGACCTCGAAAACAATGCCTGAAAATTTGATAATATCAACTCGTGAAATTACCTCTCCGCTTACAAATTGATAAAGGCGAAAAAAGTTGATCTTGCTCAAATCAGGATTTCCCATCACATTGGCGCTGCTGATTTGAAGGTGTAATTCGTTCCATCCGTTTGAGAGGTTTAAGTCGCCAACACCCCAATTATATTCATTCTCATCTGGTTTACCTGCGCTGGTAATCTCAAGCTGTCCTCCTCCGTTAAATTTACTAACATCAGACACATAAAGCCAGAGGTCAAGATAAGAGCTTTCATCACATAGGCTATTTACGGGTATATCAAAGGTCTTGGTGAACCAGTCTGTACCGCCTCCCTGACTGATCAGGCTGGCATATCCTTCTTTTTTATCCTCTGTATCAATATTTATCCCGTTGCTGGAACGCCAAGCAGTTTCCGAATCGCAATAATCGAGAACTACATAGTTTGAAGAGCTTTCCGAGCCTGTTGTGAAACTCCATAAGGGGCCCTCGGCCCTGCCAAAGGCATTTACTTCATCCACCTGCCAGTAATAGGTGGTATTTTCCTCCAGTTTCTCTGGTTGGTAGGTTGCAGATGCCTGTTTACTCACCGAGTCAGGCGGATTGGTTTTGCCAAAGTAGATTACATGCGATTGAACTTGCTCTCCTTCTTTCCATCCAAGGGTCAGCTCTGTTCTTACATCGGTCGACAAATCAGCCGGATAAGGCTCGCTGGCCACAGAGGGTGCTATTTCGATGGAATTACCAATAAATACGCCTCCCATATCCACTTCTGCAGCACCAGCTTCGTGCCTTACCAATACATGATAATTTCCCTCTGACAGATCCAAAATGGTAAAGCTTCCGGCATCGTCAGGAGTCGAAAATGCATATGTGGCCCCGCTGTCGATACTGATTTCGATAGTCGATTCATCAGGGAAATCGGGGAAAATAAATTCCATACCCCCCTGGTCATTATCATTCACCTCGTCGATAATACGGATGGCCATAATTCCCTCGGGTGGAGTGACCAGGTTTGCATGGTTGTCTTCGTAGCCCCTGACCACCTCGGTGGCCAATCCTGCTGCCCGCAGGTACCAGTCACTTGGCAAGTCATATCCATCCTCATCCAGGGGTAGCCAGTATCCTTCTGTGGGGGTCATCTCATCATTTTCAGCCAGTTTAAACATGGCTGTCCCTTCATCCACCTCATCAAACATGGCGATATAGACACTTTTGGCATTCTTGGAAACCACCTCAGTCACTTCGTCCCAGAAGTAATTTCCACCCTCCCGGGGTGTTGCATTTTTCGGAGCATCATATAGATTATGCCATGAAAAACCGGGATGTACCACTGGCAGGAAATCCACGTTATTTTCGTCGCACCAGGCTTGTCCCCGGTCATAGTCCGTACTGCCTGAAAACCAGGGGCTGATTACCTCCACATCCTGAAATGCATTCATCCAGCTGGCCGATTGGTCATACCAGTTCCATGCCACACCCAATAAGAGGGAAGCGCGGTATCTTGGTTCCGGATTATTCTTAAACCAATCTATCAACTCCACCAGTTGATCAACAGTAGCTTCATCCCGCACCGTATATCCCCACAGGGCCACCAGTGGCAAACCGCGGTGGTTCAGGTACCGGTCAGTTCCGGTTACATCGATGTCATCCACCAGGTGCATCCAGTCAGCTTTTATATCCGCCACCCGGTCCCCGATTCCGTCATACATAACAGCAAATACACGTCCGTAGGTTTCACAGCCCTCCATCACATGACGGGTGACGGTATCCTTATTATTCATCTTTGGGAGACTGTTTGCAGATGAAATAAAACGCTGCACAAAGACTCCATCCAGGTTATAATCCCGTATCCACTTCATGTGCCGAACCACTGTTTTTTTGTTAAAGGATGAGAATACAGGGGCCATTCTGCCATCCTGAAATGTGAGGTCGGCATCGTACTTTTCATCCATTCCATATTCCCGCATATCGGGGTACATATCCACCGTCGAGCTAATGGGTTCGTAAAAGTTAGTCCAGTGAACCCATCCTAAGTCAGCACCATCATCAGGATGATTGAACCAGCCCTGGTAGCCAAACATTACCTTGCCATCAAGTGAAGCATTGTCCACCTCAGCTACATCCAGCTCAGGCCAGGTAGGTTCTCCTACCCCGGGGGCAAAACGGATAAAATCGACTTTTGCCGTAATTGGTCCTGACAGATTTTGGGATATCTGGATGAAGTTGATGCTGTCCAGGTTGGCACCACCGCCGGTTTGATCCGCCAGGCTAATTTGCAACTGTAAAAGATTCCATCCATCCACCACATGGGTTTTATCCAATGCCCAGCTGGATGCTTCCGCATCCGGACCTCCTGAACTTGAAATATAAATCTGTCCCCCCTCCAGTTTTGAGGCATCAGAGACATATAACCAAAAGGAGAGGTATCCCGAGATATCAATACCGGTATGGGTCATGGCAAATGATTTGGAGAACCAGGTGAAATCCCCGCTTTGGGCCTCGGTAGATAAAGAGCCTTTCCCCTCTTTTTTGTCAGAATTATCAATGCTGAATGCAGCGTCTCCCGTCCATCCGGTAGTTACGTCACAGCGTTGAATTACAACCTGGGCGACTATCGTCAAATTTGAAAGAAAAACTATTAATGCAATCGCTAAGAGGCGAAATCCTCTACGTTTAAATCTGATATTTTTCATATACTTCTCTCTTTTATATTTCTAAAAAACAAATTACAGTTTCCAACCGTTCTGATACTCGTGCTTAATCCACTCCTTGCTCATTTCAAGTGCGTTTTGCTCCACCCATTTCCTGGACTCATTCACCACCTTATTGCTCACAATATCACTGGAGTATGGGAATAGTTTCGCTGTTCTGATTTTCTCATCCGCTCCGATATTGGTCACTTTCAAATTTTCGCTGTCCCACAACAAGGTCTTTTTCAGGGATTGCAATCGGATAGCCAGATTCCCCATTACCACAAATTCATTGAAGGGTCCGGCATATTCAAAACTCGATGCAGGCGTGCCTCCGTTCTTACAGCAATCCACAAATTGCATTTCATGCCTTCCGCCACCCAGTGGATGATCCGGAACCCGGCCCAAATCTACTTTGGTCTCTGGCACAAATTCTTTGCCGTTTTTATAGACTTTCCAGTTTGACCCATAGCTATTGGCTATTAGGGTAGCTTCGGATCCGATAAACATAAAGCCACCTCCTGGATTCATGGGCGCTTCATTTGGTAAATCGTAGGGACGTGGAGGCATCAGTCCCCCGTCGTACCATGTCAGTTCCAATTCTGGCAGAGCGCAAAAGGGAAGATTTTTCCTGGCCGGGAACTTAAAGTTCACCTGTGC
The DNA here is from genome assembly GCA_029934875.1 of Bacteroidales bacterium. Classification (GTDB taxonomy): domain Bacteria; phylum Bacteroidota; class Bacteroidia; order Bacteroidales. The sequence continues at coordinate 10,558 of JAOZLK010000034.1, forward strand.
AGCCTGAGGGGCACTCTCCGTATTAAGCAGGGAGGAACTGGCCTGGAATGCTACAGGCTGTCCCAACTGAAGTGCATAATTGGGAACATCCAGCAAATGGCAGCCCATATCACCCAGGGCTCCAGTACCATAATCCCACCAACCACGCCATATCCAGGGATGGTATTCGGGATTGTAGGCACGCATTTTTGCAGGTCCGATGAATAAATCCCAATCCAGATTTTTAGGTACCTCAACTTCCTTCAGGGGTGCAGGCATTCCTTGCCGCCAGATGGGTCTGTTGGTCCAAACACAGGCTTCTCTAATGGTTCCCAGACATCCACTTTGAACAACTTCTGCCACTTCATAAACTGAATCACTGGAGTGACCCTCATTTCCCATCTGGGTCACCACTCCAGTCTCTTTGGCCAATTTTGTCAGATAGCGAGACTCCCAGACCGAATGAGTTAAGGGCTTCTGTACATATACATTCTTACCAAGCTCCATAGCCGCCGCCGCTTGCAGCGCATGCGTATGATCGGGGGTGGCTACAATAACGGCATCAATGTCCTTCTGCTTTTCCAGCATTTTGCGAAAGTCTTTGTATTTCTTCGCTTTGGGATAGGTCTTAAAAACAGGTGCAGCATAATCATAATCCACATCACACAAGGCGACGATGTTCTGCTCGACCATATTTTTCAGGTTTACCTTGCCTTTCCCCCCCTTACCAACTCCGATGGCAGCAATATTTAATTTATCACTTGGAGCTGTATGGCCCAGGCCAGACACGGCAAAACTGGGAACCACTGTGAATGCCAGGCTGGAGGCACCCATGTTTTTGATAAAATTCCGACGTTTCATAAGTTAGGTATTTGCGTGAGTTTAATTAAAATAGTATGGATGCTCATCTTTTTCATTCTGCGTCTTGGAATGCATTTCTCATAGACTTTCCTTCCCTATGCCCTGTCTACCCAGATGGGGCTCGACCAGGCAATTTCCTTGTTTTTTTGTGTGGCACGGATATAATAATAAAGCACTTCTTTCTCCTCCTGATGGCTTTCATCGGTATATACTGCATCAAAATCAAGTTTTCCATCAGAAACCGTATATTCTTTAATGACCCTGCTGTTCCGAAGCACTTCAACCTTCTCTAACTCACGTTGCCCTTTGACTTTGATGTTGAAATTTGGGGATCCATCACTCAGCCTGAAATCCACGATCATCTTATCCCCGGTGGTAGCAAAACAACGCCTGCTTCTCATGGCCTCAAGAATATTTTCCCGACTGAGATCTTTTACCCAGAGCGCAGCTACACCCACTCCCATTCCATTGTGATCGCCACTGGCCACAAAGCCCATTTTGTATTTCTTTTCCCTCAAGGCATAATCCACGAATGCCCTTGTGGACTTTGTGGTGCTGTGCCTTTCCAGGTTTATTTCCCTGGGGCATCCGGGATATTCTCCATTCCCCCTGCATTGAAAAAGCTCAACCACGGGAACATAATAATCATCATGAACATTCCAGTCTACCGGGTGTGAACTGTCTGCCGGATGATGAGGAATGGTGACGCAATTAATCTTCTTTTCATGCAACAACTCCCAGAGAAGCTTTGAATTGCTCGATTCAGGGGTATTCACATTGTAAACTTCCTTGCTGTTTCGGATAAACTTCCGCGCATCATCGGAGGAAGCGAATATCACATTGTAATGACCGGCACCATAAACGCTTTCCAGATCACCCTTTGCAGTTAATGTCCATTCCATGGCCGGAAGGGCCACAAAATAGGGCGGATCATTATAGAAATCAGCCAGCCGGATGTTTTTTCTCCAGTACACTTCATTTAAGGAGTATCCATGATCTGTGATCCCTACAAAATTGTAAGCTTCCGAAAACATACCGAACCTGATGTCCTCATGCAGGGTACCGTCCGTACCGGCAGACCAGCAGGGGGAGTTTTCAGAATGCTCATGCAGATTGCCATATACCAGGCTATAGCTTTCCCCTCCCTCTTCAAGTTGTTCTCCGATCACCTTGGGATGTCCACTTATTTCGGGGACATAATCCGAATTCGGATGATACTCTTCCACCACGGATTCTTTAAACTGCAAGGGTCCAGTGGCCTGCTTTGCCGGTGGCAAAGCAATCTGATAAGCCTTAAGTTGAGTGACCCTCGAAATGACTACCTGCTCATGTTCCTCCGGATGATCATGTTTAAAGACCTCTTCATTTAAGGTGGATAACCAGAGCCTGTTTTTCCCATCAAAGGCCAGTGCAGGCGGAATCAACACCCCCTTCTGGCTGCTTTTCAATATGGTCTCCGGCTCTACCCAGCCCTTCTCTTCATCCAGCCATGAAATCCTGTTTTGCCAGAATGGATTGCCCACAAAATCGCCCCCGCAGTGGCTTGCCACAAACAATTTTCCGCTTTGATCGTGAAAAAAAGTGGGCCTGTGGTCGTTCTTCCCGCTAAACAACCATTTACCCTGGTTTGCCGGCTCAAGAATCTTACCATCCTGGTAGCTAAGCATTGCACAGTAGCGATCGCCTGTATAGCAATCAGAATCGTCCAGCCGGGTGGCGTGCCTGTTGTTTTCATAAGAGATCCATAAACGGTCCCTCGAGTCAAAGGCAAGGGCCGGTTTTGTATTCAGGTTAACACGGTTCTTGAATCCTCCACCCACAGCCACCGGGATCGTAGCTTTTGTCTTCAGGGTATTGCCATCAATAAGTGTCATTTCAATGTTTTGGTGGTAGCCGTCTGTCAGACCGTAAGCCACAAATAGATTGCCGTCCTTATCTTCAACCATTGCAGGGTCGAGACAAGAATTCTCGCCTTTTGCAATTTCAAAGGTTTCAGACCACCTGCCCTTTTCAAATTTACTGATCATAATCGTGAACTTACCCTGGTAGTAGTTCTCCCATGCGATCCAGGCTCTTTCAGCCGAAGGCGCATGTAATACAGGGTTTATGGGTTTGCCCGATTTTGATTTGAATTGATGAGGTATTGAAAATCCTTTTCCATCGTAGTTCGATACATTGATTTTCCATCGGTCCGATTCAATGCTGCACCAGGCCACAACAGGTAAGCCGTTCGGTGCACAAACTGCAACAGGAGCTTCATATTGGCCCTCTTTATTTGAAACAGGATCGGTTTCAAGCCAGGCATCCCCAACAAAACGAAAAGCAGAAACCAATTCTTTGTTCTGTGGGTATTGTAATCTCCTCAGTGAAAACATCCACATCTCCCCTTTATTATTGCTGACAAGGGAAGGGTATTCTTCCTGTTCATCATCAAACCCCTTGAGAAGAAAACTCTGGTATTTCTCCTCAGATAGCCCACTGACTCCTTTGAAAGCCAGTGTAGGCATAATGCCTGCAATTGCAGCCATGCTTCCAGCAGCCCTGATAAATTCCCTGCGTTTTAGTTTCATTATTTTACTTTACTTATTGTAAGACTTAATGGAGAGATTATAGAATTGAAATCCTGCCTGTAATAGGCCTCCAGATTTCCCCTCCCCTTGCCAAAATAACAGTTGCTAAGGGTGATCTCCTGAATTGATGTGTCGCTGTTGATTTTGGAATATTGGAGGGGAGCCATTTTGATCACCACACGACCTGCAAATTCAGGCTTGTGATGAAATCCGAAAGTGATGTCGTAATAACCCTCCTCTTCAAACTCCACATCCCAGTATGAAAAGACAGCATCCCGCGTCCATTGTTCCGGGGTTCCTTTGGCATCGTTCCTGTTCAGGACCACCGGGTTTTCAAACTCCGGGTTGATCACGGCCCCCTGGGACTTTGGATTGCCCTCTTCAATGACAATTTTATGATACCAGGCATCCAACTGCTTCTTCAGGGACAGGGCTTTCTTTTCTTCTTTATCGATGAGGTTGATTTTTTCAAAGGGATCCTCTGCGATGTTATACAACTCAAACTCACTAATATCCGCATCACTCTCGGCGTGCCCGATCAACTTATAATCGCCCCAACGTATGGCCATGTTTGCATACAACTCCGGATAACCCCGGGCCCATTGCCAGTATAGTGGCCTGTTTGTGAAGAAATCTTCTTCTCCATCCAAAATAGCTAGCATACTTCCCCCGTCTATCCCCTCAGGAATATCCAAATCCAGTCCACAAATATCAAGGAGTGTGGGAAGCACATCAATGTGCGCTACCGTGGTGGGAATTTTCTCTCCGGCTTTAAAAACTTCGGGGTAATGAATAAAAAAGGGGACTTTGGTACCACCCTCATAAACTGAACTCTTGGTGCCCCTTAGTCCGGCATTATAACGTGCAGGAATAGGGCCATTGTCGGACATGAAAATTACCACGGTATTTTCCAGTAGTAAATTATCCTCCAGGAAATCGAGGATCCTTCCCACATTTTCATCCACATTTTCAAGCATGCCATAGACCCTTCTTGCCGATCGGGTCTCCCTGGGATTTAAGCCAAAATCAAGCTCTTTGTATCTCTCCAGGTACTTTTCAGGCACCTGTAAGGGTCCATGGGGTGCATTAAAGGCCACATACATAAAAAACGGATTCTCCTTATGCTGTTCCAGAAAATCCAGGGCTCCATCGGTAAATACATCTGTGCAATATCCGCTGGTTTTGATGGCCTTGTTGTTCTTATATAAGACCGGATCAAAATAAGAGGAATCGGGACGGGGATAGTTGTCCAGATCACCTGGCTGTCCAATTCCTCCGGATTTGTGAACGAGTGATTGGCCAAAGCCCTGATCAGATGGACGCCCAGGGTAATTGTCGCCCAGGTGCCATTTGCCAAAGATACCTGTCTGATAGCCATTTGCCGATAAAACCTCAGCAATGGTAAGTTCATCCGGGTCCATAATAGCACCTCCATTAAAGGTATCATAGATCCCGGTTCGCAAATAAAACTTCCCGGTCATCAATGCCGAACGCGTGGGTGCACATACCGGATCCACATAAAAATTTGTAAAATGCG
>JAOZLK010000035.1:0-2566 GCA_029934875.1 Bacteroidales bacterium
AAAACCGGGCTGTTAATCATTGATTTACTGATCCTGCTTGTGGCTTACGTGATCACAGCCGGATTAAAACCAGTGATGATTTCCTATATGTCGAACCGCTACCTTATTGGATTCGGCGTAATGCTTACTTTGTGGATCTTCTCCTCTTTTTACCTGGGTAAGTATTCTATCTCGCGGAAAGAGAATCCCCGCTTCCTGGTCCGGAACATTATCCTCCCCAATATGGTGGCTATGGCTTTTGTGGCCTTTATCATCTATGCCTTCAATACCACCTTCTTCTCCCGGATGATGGTTTTTGGAACGGTGAGCCTGGCCACAATCCTGGAGCTGATGACCTTCAGCCTTTACACTTACCTGGTGGCATCGCCCGAGTATGATGCGGCTTCGGCCTTTATCGAGCAGCCTCCCTCCCAGTTCGACCGCAAAAAAATGCGGGAGGCTGTGGTTCACAGCGATAACCGTGTTGACAGGGAGGTAATGCTGGAAGCCATAACAGAGGAGTGTGGAGTGAAGGCTGCTCGCTTTATAGATAGTCATGTGAACCTCACCGATACGGGTACCCTGATCACCTCGACCGTAACCCGCTTCAACATCCTTCGTCAGCCCGACAAACAGTTTGATACCATTGTGAACATCAGGCGGGTAAACGATTTCAGGTATATAAACCGCTTTTTTGAAGCAGTGAATCATAAGTTACCCAACAAGGGGATTTTCATCGGTTGTGCTGAGACGGCCGACATGCGCATGAAGCGCATCATGCAAAAGTACCCCCCCCTGCTCAACCGGGGGATATATACCCTGGATTACATAGTCAAGCGTATCTTCCCGAAGTTTTACCCCACCCGGGGGATCTACTTCTTCCTGACCCGGGGAAACAACCGTGTCCTGACCCGTGCCGAGATTATGGGAAGGCTGTATTCCTGTGGATTTGAGAAGGTTGAAGAGATGTTTGTGAACGGACACTACTTCTTTGTGATGAAAAGGGTAAAGGAACCTGCCTTCGACCCCAATGCCTCCTACGGGCCCTTCATTAAACTCAAGCGGGTTGGTAAAGGGGGCGAGATAATCAAGGTTTACAAGATGCGGACCATGTATCCCTATGCCGAATACCTCCAGGATTACGTTCACCAGCAGAACAAGCTGGAAGATGGAGGTAAATTTAAAAATGACTTCAGGGTGGCTCCCTCCAGGGCCTTTATGCGAAAACTCTGGCTCGATGAGCTGCCCATGCTCATCAACCTCTTCAAGGGCCAAATAAAGCTTGTTGGCGTAAGGCCCCTGAGCCAGCACTATTTCAAGCTCTACTCAAAGGAGCTGCAGGAGAAGCGGGTGAGAAACCGGCCGGGCCTGATTCCTCCCTACTACGCCGACCTGCCTGATACCCTGGATGAGATACAGGAATCGGAACTGCGCTACCTTGATGCCTATCAGAAACATCCGCTGAGAACCCAGCTGCGCTACTTCGGAAAAGCCTGCTACAATATTCTCTTCAGGCGGGCCCGTTCATCCTGAGATCCATTTAGTTTCCTGCGTATCGTGCAAAGAAATATTCCTATCTTCGAAAAAATCCAAATGTTAAGATGATACTAGTTACGGGGGGAAGCGGACTTCTGGGATCGCACCTGCTGCTTGAACTACTCAGGCAGCATGAGGAGGTGATTGCTGTGAAGCGCCCTGGATCTGACCTGGGGGAAGTTAAGAAGGTATTTGCCCGTCATTCCGGGGAGGCTAAGGAGCTCTTCAGGCTTATCGATTGGGTGGATATCGACCTGGAGGAGCCCAATGAGGTGGAAAGGGCCATGATTGATGTGGACCAGGTATATCACTGCGCAGCCCAGGTTTCTTTCCATCCGCGCGATGATCAGCGGATGATCCACTTCAATGTAAAAAGTACCGAAAATGTAATTAATGCCTGCCTGGCAGTTGGTGGAAAACGCCTTTTGCATGTCTCCTCGACCTCGGCCATCGGGGATTCCCCGGACGGGACTGCAGCCCATGAGGGTCTGATCTGGTCGGGAAGTAAGAGCCACACGCCCTATTCGGTTTCCAAGTTTCGGTCCGAGATGGCTGTTTGGAGGGGAATTGAAGAGGGGCTGGAAGCAGTGATCGTAAACCCTTCCATTATCCTGGGGGCAGGATTCTGGGAGCGGGGAAGCTCGGCCCTTTTCGACAGGGTAGCCGGTGGTTTGAAATTCTCCACGCCGGGTAGAACGGGCTATGTGGGCATTACAGATGTGGTAAGTGCCATGACGCAACTGATGGAGTCGGATATTAAAGGTGAACGATATATTCTCAGCGCCGGGGACTTCACCTATGCCGGGATCATGGAGATGATTGCGGCAGAACTGGGATCACCCCGGAGCATGAAACTGCTCTCACCGGCAGCCCTCCGCAGGCTGGCAAGGCTGGATGCCGCAAGGGGACTGTTTACAGGCAAGCGTAAGCTCACCTCCATCCAGGCCAGGGCAGCCTTCAACCAATCTTCCTACACTTCCCAAAAAGTTTGTGAGGCTCTTGGCTTTGAGTTTACTCCTGTGGAAAAGGTGGTGGAAGAAATCTGCTCGCA
>JAOZLK010000035.1:2666-7068 GCA_029934875.1 Bacteroidales bacterium
AAATCCTCCTCCCTGAAAACCTGAACACCCCTGTTGAAGCGGGAGGAGGACTAGATACATGCGTTGATCCGTGTGTTAATGTAGCAGCCCCGTTTATATCAGCGTCTTCCCAAAATAAATTGATCCTATTTTCAACTTTTCTACTATATTTGTTGCCCGGTAACAAACATATAATCAGTATATCAGATATGAAAATCACGAACATTGTAACGAACGCAGTCCTGGCAGTAGCTGTGGCGGTTCTTTTTGTACTCCATTTTACAGGCGGAGAAAAGGGTAATGGCAATACCAGAGCGGCCCAGGCTTCTGTAGTTTCAGATCCTTCAGACATCAGCATTGCTTTCTTTAGTATGGACTCGGTGATGAACAAATGGGACCTCTATTTTTCCTACCAGCAGGACCTTGCCAAAAGCCAGGCTGAGATGGAAGCTGAATTTGCAGGTAAAACCGAATCCTTCTACCAGAGGGTTCAGGATGCACAATATAAGATCCAGCGTCAGCTGGTTACACGTACCGAGGCCGAACAACTGCAACAGCAACTGGCCGCAGAAGAGCAGGAACTGATGGCCCTGCAGAATCAGTATGCAGCAGATCTGCAGGAGCAGGGCATGGTTAAGAACCGCCTGATGATGGATATGATTGAACGCTACGTAACTAAAATCAGTCAAGAACGTGGTTACAGCTATGTTTACTCCTACCAGTTTGGTGGTAACCTTATTTACGGTGCAAAACCATACGACATCACCGACCAGATTGTGGCAGGACTGAACGAAACCTATATTACAGGAGAAGAGCAGGACTAAATGGGCTTTGCCGATGCATACCTGCTGAAGGCTGGTTTGCGGGAGTCGCTCATTCAAACCGATCCACATTCCGATCTTAAAATTATTGTTGCCATTCCGGCAAACAACGAATCCGGGCTCGAAAGATGCCTGGATTCCCTGTTTATGGCTGCAACTCTGCTGAAGCAAGCTGCAGGATCCTCTGTTCATGCAGAAGTCCTGATCCTGGTCAATGCAGCTGCCGACGCCCCTTCTGCGATCCTGGAGCAAAACCTTTCCACCCTTTCAGAGGCCGAAGACTGGATAGCCCGGCACCCCCACCCCTTTGTGGATTTTCACATCTGGCTGGACCATTCCTTTGAGAAAAAAGAGGCAGGCGTGGGTACGGCCCGGAAAATCCTGATGGACGAAGCTGCACGACGCTTCAACAGGATCGGAAATGACAGCGGCGTCATTGCTTGTTTCGATGCCGATGCACTGGTTGATCCCAACTATTTCAGGTCCCTGGCCGCACACTTTTTTGCAGGAGAGAATTCAGAAAGTCTGGAAGGTTGCTCGATTTATTTTGAGCACCCCCTGGAAGGCAGCCTTTACCCCAGGGCCGTTTACGAGGCCATCACCCAGTATGAATTACACCTGCGCTATTACCTCGAGGCACTGCGGTCCACCACCTATCCACACGCCTACCATACAGTGGGATCATCATTTGCCGTCAGGGCCTCGGTTTACTGCCTTGAGGGCGGGATGAACCGCCGGAAGGCCGGAGAAGATTTCTATTTTATTCAGAAGCTGGCACAAAGGGGCCAGTGGAGCGAATGCAATGCAACACGTGTCATCCCCTCTCCACGGCCTTCGGACCGGGTTCCCTTCGGTACAGGGCGGGCGGTAAAGGAACTATTGCGGGATGCGGATTCTTCCGGCATGATTCCCGCTCTTAAGACCTACCACCAGGATCCTTTTGAAATCCTGCGCCGGCTGTTTTTGAGAATCGACGACATCTATGCCGATAGATTCTCCATGGAAGAGCTGCCTGAAGAGCTGCCTGAAGTCCTGTCCAATTTTCTGGACCTCCAGGAATTCACAGGGGCCATGGAGGAAATACGCAGCAATACCAGCTCAACGGAGGCTTTCCGAAAGCGATTCTGGAGATGGTTCTCTATGTTCCGAATTATGAAGTTCCTCCACCATGCCCGCGAACAGGGCTACCCTGATGTGGAAGTCGGAGTGGCTGCCCAAGGCTTTCTTTCATTGGGAAAACAGCACTCAAACAGGGACTTACTGGAAATTTTCAGAAAGAGGCAAGGGGTTTAGGATCAAAAATTTCAGGCAGAAATATTGATCTGGCCTGTGGGTCTACTCCTTTTCTTCAATCACCACGAAAACATCTTCGTTTTTCTTTTTCATGAAGAATTGCTCGCGGGCGTATTTCTCCAGGTTATCCTGGTCGGTGGTAAGTTCGTGAAAGCGGATGGAATCCTTCTGGATCTGCTCCAGGTAATACTCCCGGTCGTCTTCCAGCTGCCTGATCTCTTTGGACATCTTCATGCGATCGACCGCATTGTTCTGGTCGAAGAAAAGCATCCATATGGCAAACACCGAGATGGTGAGTATATACTTATTCTTAAGCCAGGGCCATATTTTCAGAAAGATCTCCTTCACAAAGCAAAACTATATAAAAAAGCGACCTCCCTTCACTTTCCTTTTAAAAGTATATCAACACGGGGCCGTAGATTATAATAATGGGCACTGAAATTCGTCGCAAGCGTGAAAGTCACATAATTATAAAAAATTACACCCCTGTGACTTTCTGTTTTCGCGAAACCGGACATCCGAAAATATTCAAATCAGATAACGATATAAGAGCTTAGCGGATGTGAAGCATGCGGTTCAGTAACGAGCCTTTTATGGAATGGATAAGAACAGAAATCAGGGTAATGGTTTCGTTCCTTTCTAATCCTCCTCCATAAAGGGATACCTGTAGTCCTGTGCCGGGACGAAGGTCTCCTTAATGGTGCGTGGGGATACCCAACGCATCATGTTGATCAGGGAACCGGCCTTGTCGTTGGTTCCCGATCCGCGGGCACCTCCGAAAGGCTGCTGTCCAACCACGGCCCCGGTGGGCTTGTCGTTGATATAGAAATTACCTGCACAGTTGGAAAGTTTCTCGGTCAGACAATCGATGGAATAGCGGTCCTGTGAGAAGATGGCTCCTGTAAGTGCATACATGGAAGTATCGTTAAGAATCTCGACGGTTTCGGGAATCTTATCGTCCTTGTACACATAGATGCTAAGTACAGGTCCGAAGAGTTCCTCTTCCATGGTAATGTACTTGGGATTGGTGGTGAGAATTACTGTGGGCTCAATGAAGAAGCCAACTGATTTATCATAGCCACCACCGATGATAACCTCTGCGTCCTCGTCTTTCTCAGCCCTGTCGATGAAGCCTGCGAGCTTGTCGAAGGATACCTCGTCGATTACCGCATTGAAGAAATTAGTAAAATCTTCTGGTGGTCCCATTTTGATACCCTTCATCATATTCTCCATGCGCTCCCTTACCTCGGGCCACATACTTTCAGGAATATAGGCCCTGGAAGCTGCTGAACATTTCTGGCCCTGGAACTCGAAGGCTCCCCTGACCATGGCTACTACCAGCGCCTTCTTATCGGCTGTAGGATGGGCAAAGATGAAGTCTTTTCCACCGGTTTCTCCCACGATGCGGGGATAGGACTTGTATTTTTCAATGTTGCCACCTATGGTCTTCCACATGTGCTGGAAAACCTCTGTGGAACCGGTGAAGTGAATACCTGCAAAATCGGGATGTGAGAAGATCTCGTTCCCTGCAACGGGTCCGGATACAAACATCAGGTTGATAACACCGGCGGGAACCCCTGCCTCAACAAAGGCATCCATCAGCACCTTGGCGGAATAGACCTGGGTGTTGGAGCATTTCCAGACTACGGTATTCCCCATCATGGCCGGGGCTGTAGGCAGGTTGCCGGCAATGGATGTGAAATTAAAAGGAGTGAGGGCGAACACAAATCCTTCCAGCGGACGCTGTTCAACCCGGTTCCAGATACCTTCTGAAGAGATGGGCTGCTGCTCATAAATTTCGCTCATGAATTTCACATTGAAGCGCAGAAAATCGGCCATCTCGCATGCACTGTCAATCTCAGCCTGCATCACGTTTTTGGACTGACCAAGCATGGTGGCCGCATTGATGGTGTCTCCGTAAGGACCTGCAATGAGTTCGGCTGCTTTCAGGAAGATAGAGGCCCGGTGCTCCCAACCCAGGGCGGCCCAGCGCTCTTTGGCTTCAAGGGCAGCCTTAATGGCCATCTGAACATGACTGGCATCACCCTTATGGAAATTAGCCAGCAGGTGTTTGCGGTCGTGCGGCGGATAGATGGGAACCAGGTTATTGGTTCTGATCTCTTCTCCCCCTATCACCATTGGGATATCCAAAACCTGCGACCTGAGTCTTTCGATTTCCTCTTTTAACGTTTCACGTTCATGGGTTCCCGGGGCATAATTCCTGACCCGCTCATTAATGGGTTCAGGGACTGTGAAAATTCCTTTTGACATACCTTAAATATTTATCTATTAGTGTTTAATCCTATCTG
>JAOZLK010000035.1:7168-15502 GCA_029934875.1 Bacteroidales bacterium
CGCAGTGCCGCTGCAAATATAAGAGCTTCGCTGCCGTGATGCCACATATTATACAGCACACTCAGAGCAAAAAAAGCAAATTCAGGCTTAAAAAACGATGTCTTATATCATGTTTCCAATAAAATGGAATGAATGTGCATCTGTTGTGCAACAGGATTTTAAAGGGCAATATTTTCTGCGATCGCATGAACAAAAAGCGAACAAGCCTGTTATTTATAACAAGTATAAATAAAAGGTTTAAATATTTTTAAAAACCCTGATAATATGTCATTTAAATTACCTGATCTTAGTTACGATTACAATGCTCTGGAGCCGTATATTGATGCACGGACCATGGAGATTCACCATAGCAAGCACCATGCTGCTTACACTAATAATTTCAATGTAGCTGTGGAAGCAGCCGGACTGGAAGGGAAAACTGCAGAAGAAATTTTTGCCACCGTATCCAGCTATTCACCAGCCATCAGAAATAATGGCGGAGGTTTCTATAACCATGCTATTTTCTGGTCTGTAATGGGACCCAATGCAGGCGGAGAGCCAACAGGTGCCTTACTGGAAAGCATCAACAGTGCTTTCGGATCCTTCGAAGAATTTAAGAAACTGTTCAGTACGGCAGGTGCCACCCGATTTGGCTCAGGCTGGGCATGGCTTGTAAAACAGGCCGATGGCTCACTGGCAGTATCCTCAACACCCAACCAGGACAATCCTTTAATGGATGTGGCTGAGGTAAAGGGAACTCCGCTGCTCAACCTGGATGTGTGGGAACATGCATACTACCTCCATTACCAGAACCGCAGGCCCGACTATATTCAGGCTTTCTGGAATGTGATTGACTGGAAGCAGGTAGCAGCAAGATTTTAAGTCGCGCAAGTTTTAGATTTAGTTGTATAGTTGAAGGCACTCCGGGAGGGGTGCCTTTTTTTTGCACTCTTCTCAAAGAATCCTACTTCAGGTCCCTCTTTTCAAAAAGAAGAAAGTTGGCCATTTTCACGTACTCAAAGAGTCCAACTTCAAGGCCCTCATCCTGTTATCGTCACTTCCTTTCATGTGGTTTTTTATGCCGCTGATAAACAGCGTTATAGGTAATTGTTTTTGATATTTTCGGATGTCCCAATATCTTGTATGCGTGTTTGTCCGGGAGAACAAGAACAAGAGCAAGAGCAAGAACGTGACGGTAAGCTTATTGAGCATTGCTTAGACATTGCTTAGACATTGCTTAGACATTGCTTAGACATTGCTTAGAGCAGTGGCTGTTATCGTGCAGCCAAGACTGCCAGATCCTTTTCCGATCCGAACACAGTTCTTCTCTGGAAATTCCCTCGCCACATCCAGAAATGTAAAACCAAACATATTTCTGATCCAACTCACAGAAAAGGGATATTAATTATCGGGTTACTATACTAATAAGGTGCTATTCAGATAATAAATATCTATCAAGGGATATTTATTATCCATACCAACATCAATATAGTTAATAACTAGATAATTTAGATCTATCTGATTTTTTCGCTTTGTGTCGACATCAGGTCTGTCCCAAACAAAATCCTGTGAAAAACCGGTCAGGGTGTCCCGACGATTATTTGCTATTTTCATTATCGTTTATTGACAATCCTCAAACTAACGATTACGAAAACTGGCGGAAGGGGTGCCTTTTGCTTTTGTAGCTGCTCGAAGTGGCCTACTTCAGGTGCCTCTTTTCAAAAAGAAGAAAGTTGGCCATTTTCACGTATTCAATGAAAACATCCTGGATATCTTCCCTGTCCTTCCACCACTTTTGGGCGTTAAAATCTGTATAGGGACTTGGACTGCAACAGATGTGCACCGGATGGTCCAGCGATTTCACTGCTGCGGAAAATATTTGATGAGCCCTGCGGGTATGTGAGGCTGAGGATACCACCAACAGGGTATCGATCCCGGATCGACCCATCACTGCTTGATCGATCCCGAATCGACCGGTCGAAGCTTGATTGGTCCCTGCTTGATTGGTCCCTGATCGACCGGTCGAAGCTTGATTGGTCCCTGCTTGATTGGTCACTGCTTGATTGGTCACTGTCTGACCCGTCCCTGCCCGCGTGGCAAGGTAATCCCTGGTGATTTCCGCCTCCATCTGGGTGGAAGTGGCTCCGCCGGGCAGGATCACAATGCTTTCTTCTGCTATTCCAAGATCCCTGAATGCCCCGTACACCTGCTCGGTGGTAGAAATGATATAAACTCCCCTCTCCTCGAGCATGCTCTTGGATCCCGATCCTTCCTCAACAATCCACACCTCGCCAGCCACATCTTCCTGGTACAGGTCTGAAATATGTAGTACCCGATCCGGGATTCTTCCCATGAGCATGATCATTGCATCGGCATGCTGAATGTCATCGGACTTAACAAGCCAGCTACCGGCCTTGCGACAGCTGCCCACTGCCAGAACCAGAAGCACAATCACCAAAACCAGCTTATATATCCCTTTCTTCATACCCTACAACTTATGCACTACGCACTTTCCCCTGAGCACTGACTGAGCACTGACTGAGCACTTTCCCCTGAGCACTTTCCCCTGAGCACTGAGAACTATTTCTACGCACTAACTTGCTGCTTTTTCCACCTCTTTAAACACCCTCGTAAGATTTCCACCCCATATTTTCTTAATTTCCTTTGCGGTGTAGCCTCGCCTGACCAGTTCCAGGGTAATATTGCCCATCTGGCTTACGTCAAAGCAGTCCTCCAGTCCCCCTCCCCCGTCGAAGTCGGTGCCAATACCTACATAATCGATTCCGATCAGCTCGACCATGTGATCGATGTGATCAACCGCTTCGGCAACAGTGGCCATCTCCCTGGGGAATTTATCATCTATGTCATACCAGTCAATAATGAAGGCCGCTTGCCCTTCCTCGTCCAGTTCGTAATAGTTGCCGTGTTTTTCTCTTACGGCGCTACGGGCCGAGTCGCGCTGCGGGTTGGCTTGCGGAGTCTTTACATAGGCGCTCAAAATGCACATCTGGATCACCCCTCCATTTTCCTTCAGCTTTAAAAGGAGATCGTCGGAGAGGTTCCGTGGATTGTCACAAAGTGCCCTTGCACAGGAGTGGGAGGCGATAATGGGTGCTCTGCTCAGCCCGATCACATCCAGGAAGCTTTCGTCGGAGGCATGGGAGAGATCCACCATGATTCCCAGGTCGTTCATCTTTGACACCACTTCTTCCCCAAAGGGCGAGAGCCCGCCATATTCGGCCGAGTCGGTGGAGGAGTCACATATATCGTTGGTGTAGGAGTGGACAAGGGTGATGTACCTGATGCCCCTTTCATAATAGGTGTCCAGCAATCCCAGGTCGTTTCCCACGGGATATCCATTCTCCATGCCCAGGTAGATGGCCCGTTTCCCCTTTCGGGCGATCCTTTTCAAATCGGATGCCCTGGTGGCAAGCTCCAGTTCATCGGAATGGCGGCTCACAAGTGCATCGATGGTGTCGCAAACCCGGATCGCTTTCTCCATGGCAGCCTGGTTCCCTTCCGGGGTCCTTTCGCCCTGTCCCACAAAAGCTGCAAACCAGATGCCGTCCAGTCCGCCTTCCTTCATCCTTGGCAAATCAACTTTACTGCGCTTCGAGTCGTTCCTCTCCATAAAATTATACCCGGGCCGTAGCATTCCCATGGGCGTATCGGTATGGGAATCGACTGTAAAGGCTGCTTCATGGATCCGGGCTGCCTTTTCTTCTAGGCTGGTATCAGTATCGGCACAGGCCGAAAGGACCATTGTAATGGCGAGGGTAAGCAAAACTCTATGCATTTCAGGAAAATATAAATGAAGCCGTAAATAACAAAAAAACCCAACTAGAACCAATTTAAACTTCGCTCTTACCGGCCATGAAACGCTCGAGAAGGGAGTCGTCGTCAATCTCTTTTGAAAGGGAGGCGATGGTATCCATGGGCACATCGTAAAGATCCAGTACCAGCAAGCCGTCCAGCGCATCATTGAACTTGGGATCAAGGTTGAATCCAATGATTTTGCCGTTCAGCTTCAGGTAGCGCTTAAGCAGGATTGGCATGGTGTAATCGTTGGGCTCCACTTCCTTTATGAAACGGTCAAAGGCATTCAGGTCACCGGCCGATTCGAGGATGATCTCCTCGTCGACATTGTAGCCGGGAACATTGTAGCGGATTCGTGGCCTCACATAGCGGGCCAGCTTCTTATCGTAGTAATGCTCTTTGATGTACTGCATAATCAGTCCCCTGGAGAACTGTGAGAAGTTGTTGCTGATGCTCACGGGCCCGATCAGGTAACGGTACTCAGTATGCTTGAGCATGAAATACAGGATTCCCTTCCAGAGCAGGAAAAGTGGCATGGGCCTCCGTTGGTATTCCTTAACAACGAAGGAACGACCAAGTTCGAGCGACTGCCTCAGAACGGGCATAAAACGGCGACTCATGCGGAAGAGGCTCTGCAGATAGAAGCCTTTGATCCCGTATCTTCGGAGAATCTCCTTTCCCTTCCCAACCCTGTAGGCCCCAACAATCTTCTGCGCCGTCCGGTCCCATACAAAAAGCTGGTTGTAGTAAAGGTCGTACTCGTCCAGGTCCATGGATCGGTTGGTTCCCTCTCCCACTCCCCTGAAGGTAATTTCCCTGAGTCGACCCAATTCGTTCATGATATGCGGAATCTCGATACTGGGCGTACAGAACACATCAAACTGATCGCTGGAAAAAAGTGTGTACTCCTCCCTGATTTTCTCCACCTCGAAGGTGATCAGGTCCTGGCCGACCGCAGCGGCGATTGGCTCGGACTTGTGGGAACGGCTGATTCGCGGGCGGAAGAATTTTTTCACCTCAAGCACGGACCCAAGGGCATAGGTGCGTGCCCTGAGGTAGCGTCCATAGGTACTCACGTCGGAAAAAGCATCCTGCTCCTTCACCGAAATGGGTGTTCCCACTCGAATGCGGATTTTCTTATGTTTCTTGTTGAATACCTCGGCCGGAAGTCGAACCGTGCGGAGGCTTGGATGGATCAGACCCAGCAGGTGGAAAAGTTTGGAATTGGAACCCTGAAAATAGACAGGAACTACTGGTACATTGGCCTTTTTGATCATTTTCATGGCCGGGTACTGCCATTCCCGGTCGCTGATTCCATAGTTGTCCTCGTTGTAAGAGCTTACCTCACCGGCGGGAAAGATCCCAAGTACTCCTCCGGAGGATAGCTGTTCCAGGGCGGCCTTTACACCACCCAGGCTGGAGGCAGCATCCTTCCTTCTCTCAAAAGGGTTTACAGGCAGCATATATTCCGATACCGGTTCAAGCTTATTAAGGATGAAATTTGACATCACCTTGACATCGGGCCGGTATTTTTCAATGATCTTCACAAGCAGCATCCCGTCGATGCCCCCAAAGGGATGATTGGAAACGGTTATAAAGGCTCCCTCTTTGGGAATCTTCTTCAATTCCTCCTCGTTCACCTCAAATTCAAGATGAAGCCTGTCGATGAGGGCATCGACAAAGTCCATGCCTCTCAGGTGGTTAATCTCTTCGTACAGCTTATTGATCTTGCTGATGCGCAGTGCTGTCATCAAAATACGTGCAGCGCTGGCCCCCCCAATTCTGCCCAGCCTGGCAGCCTTCACAAATTCTTCGGTCTCGATCAGTTTCAAAGTTGGTCCTTTTCTGTAAAGATAAGCTAACGCTCGAAACTAAGAAATCTCTTATATTTGCAGCTTATGAAACGAATACATCGGATCGGCCTGGCACTTCTTTCGGCATTGCTGCTTTCCATCCCCTTTTTCTCCTGGGGCACCGGACTCTTTATGTTTGTGGCATTTATCCCCCTGCTCTTCATCGAGGATGACATGGCCCGGCGCAGGGCTGAACTGATCGGGAAGGGAAAAAAAGCCAGGGGCTCCATTACCTGGTATTCGATCCTTGCCTTCGGCATTTTTGTAACACTTACCACCTACTGGGTCTATTTTGCAACCTGGGTTGGGATTGTAGCTTCCGTGATCGTAAATGGTGGCTACATGGCCCTTACTTTCTGGGTATTTCACTATACCCGCAGAAAGCTTGGCGACAGGCTGGGTTATGCCTCCCTTGCCATCTTCTGGCTAGCCTTCGAATTCCTTTACATCAGGGCCCAGATTAATTTCCCCTGGCTGCTATTGGGGAACGGTTTTGCCAATGATGTAATCCTGATCCAATGGTATGAAATTACCGGGACGCTTGGCGGAACACTATGGGCGCTGGTGATGAACATCCTGCTTTTCAAGATTCTCAGGCAATGGATAAAAACCCACAGCTTTGTCCCGATCCGCAGCAAGGTAAGCTGGGCCGTGGGATTTTTTATGATCCCCTTGCTAATCTCTGTAATAAGATACATGAGCTACGAGGAGAAGGACGAGCCCTACGAGATGGTGGTCCTTCAGCCCAACATCGATCCTTATGCCAAGTTTACTGATTTGCCCCAGGAAGAACAGACGGCCATTCTGCTCAGGCTGGCTGACTCGCTGGTAACCCCAAATACAGAATACATTGTGGGCCCCGAGACCTTCATTAACCAGAACGTGTGGCAATCGACCATGCATACTCACCCGGAAGTGCTGAAGTTGTATGATTTCCTCCAGGACTACCCGCGGGCCAAGCTGGTACTGGGGGCCACCACCTATAAACTCTATTCAGCAACTGAGGATTACACACCCACCAGTCAGCCTATAAACCAGGGCAGGCACCGCTACGACAGTTTCAACTCTGCCTTTCAGCTGGATGAAACCAGCATGATCCAGATTTATCACAAGTCGATGCAGGTTACCGGGGTGGAGAAAATGCCCCATGCCAACTTGCTGAAGTTTCTGTCGAAGTTGACCATCAAATTGGGAGGCACCATGCGCAGTCATGGTACGCAGGCCTTCAGGAACGCCTTTGTTTCACCCCAGGATGGCACCTGTGTGGGACCGGTGATTTGCTGGGAGTCGGTATTTGGCGAGTACGTGACCGACTATGTGGGAGAGGCAGGTGCAAATTTCCTCTTCATTATTACAAACGACGGTTGGTGGCGCAATACCTCGGGGCACCGCCAGCACAACGCTTTCGCAAGGCTTCGGGCCATAGAGAACCGGCGGAGTGTGGCACGGAGTGCCAATACCGGGATCAGCTCGCTGATTGACCAGCGTGGCAGGGAACTGGCCCGCGCCGGATGGTGGGAGGAAACGGGACTTCGGGGTAGCCTCAACAGGAACGATCACCTTACCTTCTACACAAGGCACGGCGACTTCCTGGGCCGCATTGCCACCCTGCTGACTGTAATATTACTCCTTTATACTATCGTGTTCCGCTACATCAAAAAATAAAATCCTTAAACTTTTTCCTATGGATCCTTTCCAGATTATTAAGCCCACCGAGATAAACGACAATGTATTTAAGCTTTTGGATAAGGACTGGATGCTGGTGACTGCAGGGACCATGGAGGATTACAACACCATGACCGCCAGCTGGGGGCATATGGGAATCATGTGGAACCTGCCAACAGCCATGGCCTGGATCCGACCCCAGCGTTACACCTACGAATTTGCTAACCGCTATGAGGAGTACACCCTCTCCTTTTTCACCGAACGCCACCGCACCGCCCTGCAATTTTGCGGTACGCGTTCAGGACGTGATCACGATAAAGCGGCCGAAACCGGACTCACTCCTATGGAGACCGACCGGGGAAATGTAATTTTTGAGGAGGCCCGCCTGGTATTGGAGTGCCGTAAAATTTACGAGGACGATTTAAAGAAAAAGAATTTCATTCTCCCCGAGGTGGCAAAAAAACACTACCCCAAAGGCGACTTCCACAAGTTCTACATCGGGGAAATTGTGAATGTCCTCTCGCGCTAGCGCTCCAAGGGATTCAAAGAATTTTCCCTCATGAATTTACTTAATGATGTAACTTTACATAATGTATTATTACATCAATATTTTCAAAAGATCCTTCTTCGAAGCCTAGCTACATGGAAACTCACCATATTAGCCCATCTTTGAGTTTTGGATAAATCTTGGGGTGTTCAAATCTTCCCAAATATTGATATTCATGATCTTCCTGCTGAAATGAGACATATCCGTCAAATTTTGGAACAAATTCGTTAGACTCCTATCCTTTCCCGGTCGTAATTTTATGTGAATCACATTGTTCACACACACATTCACCTTACGCAAAAACTTACGACCATGAAAAAAATCTACACATTGATGCTTTTATGCATCTTCTCGACCTGCATCTTTGGACAGCAGGTATGGACCAAACATGAGAGTCCTGTACTTGAAAAGGGCCCCGAGGGTAGCTGGGATGCCGATGGGCCCGGATTTCCTTCTGTTTTGATGATCGACGAC
>JAOZLK010000384.1 GCA_029934875.1 Bacteroidales bacterium
TATTCCCTTTGCCACAGTATCCCGTTCTGGGGTTTTAATACCCAGTGTGTTTCAGAAGGAAAGAAGAGCATGCGGCTGGGAATTCCCAACATCTGGGCCGTATTGAAGGCTGCCATTCCCTGGGTATAGGGAATCCTGTAATCGTGTTCCCCCTGGATCACCATGATGGGGGTGTCCCAGTTTTTCACAAAATGATGTGCCGACCCGGCATAGGACTTCACGACCACCGGATTATCTTTTTCCCAGGGAGCACCTCCCTTCTCCCAGTGGTCGAAGAACATCTCCTCTGTGGTGGCATACATCATTTCGGCATTAAATACCCCGCAATGGGAGATGAATGCCTTAAAGCGTTTTTCATGGTTGCCGGCCAGCCAGAATATAGAAGACCCTCCAAAGCTGGCACCCACGGCACCCAGGCGATCTTCATCCACAAAGGATTCCGCACTGATGTCATCAATGGCGCTGAGCAGGTCCTGCATGGCCAGACCGCTATTGTCCTTGCTAACCTGGTCGGTCCACAGTTGTCCGTGGCTGCTGACTCCCCGGCGGGCGGGTGCAATCACCACGTAATCATAGGAGGCCATCTGGCTCATGTTCCAGCGATAGCTCCAGAACTGGCCCAGGACTCCCTGCGGTCCACCGGTGCAGAACATCACTGCCGGATACTTTTTACTTTCATCGAAATGAGGCGGGTAGATGGCCCAGACCAGCATTTCCTTGTTGTCCACTGTGGTGACCCAGCGTTTTTCTACCTTCGGCATGGTCAGCTGATCAAGCAGGTGCTTGTTTTCAAAAGATAATTCCGTAGCCGTTCCAGTGGTTGGATCCACGCTGTAAATCTCCTGGGGTTTGGTCATGTCCACCCGGGTTGCGATGAGTCGGTCACCGGCAATGGCCACACTGTGGTAGTCATACATGCCTCCAGTAATGGGAACAATTTCACGGCTGGGCACATTCATTTTAAACAGGTGGTGCTCTGAATTTACCGCGCAAACAAAATAAAGGTTTTCACCGTCATCGGCCCAGATTTCGCCCGATGGTGAATAATCAAAGTTCTCGGTGAGGTAGCGTTTTTGCCCGCTGGCCAGGTCCATTACAAAAAGTCGTTCTTTGTCAGCCTCATACCCGGCCCGCCTCATGCTGTGCCAGTAAATCTTACTGCCATCGGGAGAGAAGAAGGGCACACGGTCATAACCTGGCATGCCTTCTGTCAGGTTCCGTGTCGATCCGCTCTCCAGCTCATAGAGGTAAATATCCGAATCGGTACTGAAGCTGTACTCCAATCCGCCGAGCTTCTTACAGGTGTAGGCTATGCCTTTGCTGTCAGGGGTCCAGGCCACTTCTTCCAGTCCGCCAAAGGGTTTCATGGGCGAATCAAAGGCTTCGCCAGGCATTAGGTCTGTTCCGCCTGAAAATGTTTCATCGAAATCGGCATAGAACACATGGCTGTAGGTACCATCTTCCCAGGTGTCCCAGTGACGGTACATCAGGTCGTTGATCACCCGTCCATCGGTCTCCTGCAGGTCGGGGTGCAAATCCTGGGTGGTCTTGTCGACCTGTACCTCCCGGGTGTAGAGTGCCTTGCTTCCGTCGGGGGAAAATGCCAGTCCGGTGATGCCACCTTCCACATCGGAAATTTTTTGCTTTCCGCTCCCGTCGGCTTTCATCTCCCAGGCCTGCAGATTTCCGGAGGCATTTGAGATGTAGATAATCCGCTCTCCATCGGGATGCCATACGGCATTAAATTCGTTCTGGGGCGTTTCGGTAAGTTGAATTTTACCTGATCCGTCCACATTCATTACAAAGAGTTCCCTGTTGCTTTTATTCTGTTCTACACTGTAATAGGAAACCCCGTAGAGGATATTTTCCCCGGAGGGAGAGACCTGTACATCACCCAGTCGTCCGAAGGCCCATAAAACCTCTGGCGTCATGATATCGGAGCTCAGCTCCATCTGGTTTTTTGTAATCAGGGGTTCATCGGAAGTATTCTCCGCCGGTGCCTGGCAGGAGATCATCAAAATAGAAAATAGTGAAAGGATCAGAAGCTTTTTCATGGAACTTGTTTTTGTTTGTATCAAATTTAGGAATTATTCGGTGGGGGACAACCGGGTTAGCTATAGGTTCTGGAGTAGGTCCATCCAGGTATTCACATCCTGGCCAAACTGTTCTTTCATTTGATGGTTTACTGTATTCCTCATCTCTTCGGGGAAAACATCCTTTCCATGAATGGCTCCCAGGATGGCTCCCAGTACCTGGGCATAGGAATCGGTGTCGTGTCCGAACTCCATAATGATTTGCATGGATGCAAGGGGATGATAGTCCGCCACCTCGGCAACGGCAAAGACTACCACAATGGGAACCCATGCTTCCCACCAGTAAGTGCATTGAAGCTCATTTTCAAGAATGGAGAAGAGCCTGGCTATATTTCCGCCGGATCGTGCTGCAAAGCTGTGAGCCGTGTCCAGCCATTTTGTTAATTCCCTGTTTACATAGAGGGTGCGGTTATACCCGTAAGGATCAACCGATCTCATGGCCTCCTCAAGGTTTTCCCATGAACCGTCGGGCTGAAGGGCCCGTGCAAGTCCGGCTACCAGTGCCGAGTTCATGTCTTTTGCCACCCCAATGTCGAAGTAGCCCAATTCATAGGTTTTAAGGTAGCACCATTCTGGATCCTCCGGATGAAGAGCCGCAATCGGCAGGAAAGGCATCTGGCCTTCCATCGTGGGTATTCCTCCCCAGATGCGCTCTACCGGGTAGGCATTCTCACGTTCACCCAGGGCCCACCTGGTGGCATATTCGATTTCAGGGATCCACTCATCAAAGTTGTCCTGGTACTTTTCCGGAAGCTCATCCCTGAATTCCAGTACCGATCGGGCAAAGTTTTCCTGGGTCAGCATTCCAGGATAGTTTTTAAGGGTGTTAAAGACGATGATCTTAAAGCGGGTGTCGTCGGTAATGGTTCCTGCAGGTGCGTAATCTTCCCACTGTGCAAAGGGTTCAGCCTTTTTGGGATACTTTGTTAAGCTGAAGAGTTCTGACAGCCCTACCAATGCTTCCGCTGTGACTTTATCACTGGTGGTGGTCCATTTGGAGCGAATGGGAGGATGAACAAATTCGACGGGTCCGCCGGCTGCATCGCCTATGGCCGAACCGATCAGCATCCCCTGGATTTTATCCTCCGCAGAGGGTGCCTGGATCTGTGAGAGCAGGTAGGCTGGAGCCAGCCATGCCAGGCATATGAGTGGAATTATTTTCATGCTTTAGTTAATAAGTGCTTTGAATTGCTTAACTTTTGAACCAAGATATCACATTAAGTGTTTACATTACGGATCAAATAACTTAAATTTATCATGCCTCTATTTTGGAGACTGATAAATGTTTAATAATTTTTATAAAAACTTACAATAATGAAGAAGATTTTATTAATTGCCTCCGTCGGTTTATTCATGCTTTCCTGTAGCAGTGTAAAGGTTATATCTGACTTCGACAAGAATGTGGATTTTACCCAGTACAAATCGCTTGAGTATTATGGCTGGGCCGATGATTCAGACAAGATTCTGAATCGTTTTGATAAGGAACGAATTGAGAAGGCATTTGCTGCAGAGTTCAGGAGCAGAGACATCGAAATTATTGAAAGTGGTGGTGACCTTATTGTCACACTCTACATTGTTGCTGAGCAAAAAACAGAGACAACTGCCTATACATCCGGTATGGGTGGTGGATATGGTGGATATGGCGGATACTATGGCTATGGCCCCGGATATGGATGGGGAGGCGGTTATTCTACAACCACCTACAATGATTACGACTATGTTGTAGGAACCTTGCTTGTGTCGGTCTATGATGCTGCCAAGAAGGAGTTAATCTGGGAATCACGTGGCGAAGGTACTGTTGATGAAGACCCTAATAATTCTGAGGAGAAAATTGCACAAACAGTGACTAAGATTATGTATGAATACCCGATTAAACCCGTCGAGTAGCTTATAGGGTTTAAAATATTGAACGCAGAAATAGGAGGGGGAATCCACACAGGGTTCCCCTTCTTCTGTTTTTTATATCTTTAGTTCAGTAAACTAAGCAACTAAACCAAGCAACTAAACTGCCTGCTATGAAACGATTCCTCATCTTATTGCTTACCGGAAGCCTGTGCATGGCACTCCCGGCCCAGGAAACCATTGACATTCTCTCATTGAGCGGAAGGTATGGCCTTCCGAAGGAATACGAAGATGCCGCCTATACGGGAAAGGCCTCCGAATGGGGATCTGTAAACTCCCTCACTGCCGGGGTGAAACTGGGTAGCCGCTCCATGCTGGCTATCAATGTGAGCTATTTCTATTTCAATCAACAGAATGCTCCGGATCCTGAGTTTCCCGATGATATTGCCATTGCCGATCCGGTTAAGATCAACGGATTTATTCTGAGGACCGGCCTTATCCAGGATTTTGGAGAAGGTCGATCTTTACAGCTCCTGGTGGCCCCCAGGCTTATGTCGGATTTTAAGAATATGGATGGAAGGAGCTTTCAGATGGGGGCTATTGTTTCCTACAAAAAGAAGTTCCGGGATGAATTTACCATTGGTGGTGGCTTGATTTATAATACGGAATTATTTGGGCCCTACTTTGTTCCCATCCTGGATATTAACTGGCAGTTTGCATCCAAATGGAAGCTCAAAGGGATGATTCCGGTCACCGCCAGGATCGAATATACGGTGAATGAAAACCTGAAGCTTGGATTCAATCATTTCGGACTGATTACCACATACGCCCTTGGAAAGGAAGCATATTCGGGGGATTATATTGAGCGGCAGAGCATCGATCTTTCATTGTTTGCCAGGCAGCGCCTTGTTGGAAATATTTTTGTCGAGGGGATGGTGGGACGCACCATGGGCCGGCAGTACCGTCAGTATGAGGGGGATCAGAAGGTCGATTTTGCCATACCCCTGGTTACTTTTGGCGATGAGCGGGTAATAAAGAATGAGTATGCTGATTTTAAGGATGGGATGATCCTCACTCTGAAACTGATTTACAGCATGCC
>JAOZLK010000036.1:0-2036 GCA_029934875.1 Bacteroidales bacterium
CGGGCATGATAGCTAAGGCATTCATCTCCACCAAAACCGGAAAGCAGAAGGGGAAGATGCTGCTCCCTTACCTTATCCAGCAACTGATCCGAAAAAGCCGGAAAAAGCTGAATCACTGGTGCGTGAGTGGTCTCCATGGCATCCATCACAGCATCCAGACTCGTCCTGCCATTCTCTCCATAAATCTTATGCAATGAATCCAGATCGGCATAATTAGCAATTCCCTCAGCATAATTGCTCTCATCATAAAAGGGGAAAAAATCTTTCTTTTGCTCCTCTGACAGCGCATTTATAAAAGCATGAATTTTGCCCCCTTTCTGCTTCACCTCCCGGGCGACAACCGCTACCGCAGAAGAATCCAGTCCTCCACTCAGTTCAAGCCCTATAGCCGAATGGCCTCTTATCCTCTGCCTCACGGCCTCCTTCAGCATATCTCTGAAGCGCAGAAGGGCTTCATCCAAAGAAAGCCCGGCGTAACTTGAGTCAATTTCCAGGTCCCAGTACCTTTTAAGAACCGGAGCTGATTCATGAGCAAGCACCAATGAATGTGCAGGAGGAAGCCGGCATATGCCCCGGTATAATGTCTTATCGGGAGGCAGAGCTTTCGAATTGAAATGATGAAGAATGTATTTCTCTTCAGGAACAAATTCTATCCAGGGGACGGGGTCAAATCCATTCATATTACTTGAAAACAGGAAGTACTGATCGTCTTCAAAATAAAAGAAAGGCCGGCAACCCATCTGATCCCTGGCACTGAAAAGCTTTTGCTTTTTTACATCCCAAATGGCAAAAGCAAAATCTCCATGCAGGTAATCCACGCAGGACTCACCCCACTTCAAATAACTCTTTAATATCAGGTGATTATCCGGAATCTTGTTTGCATCTATGGGATTGATCTTCAGTTCCAGGATCAGCTCATCACGATAATCAATCCTGCAATCGGCCACAATATATAATCCCGAATCGTGAGCTGGAATTCCTGTGGATTCTCCATCATGAGTGTTTATTACCTGCTGATAAGCAAGAGCCACATTATCTTCATGCCAGATGGCTGAATCTTTGGGTGAAAATTGACCCTGAGCCCGCAAGCAATCCTGCAGGAGCTCTTCATCAATTAGATCACCACTTTTAGATATAATCCCAAATATGGATCCCAATGAGAATGCAATTAAATTCGAAGGTAAATTTATGCATTTGAGTACCTTTATGAAAATATGGGAAGTTATCAATATCGGGTATATGGACTGAGAGTGGATTCAGAGATTGAGATCCCTGAGCTGCTACCTGATTTTGAAGGTAATCCGGATGTTTCGATAAGACTCGGCAAGGTCCCAGCCACCCTCCCAAAATATCAAGTTAAGGGTGTTTTCTACCAGGCTATTAAAAATGATTTCTTGTTCAGAATGGACCAGGTAGGAGCATTTCGGGTTTGCGAGGGTGAAGAAATTACCGTAGAACAAATATCTGATGCCAATCCGGAACTGATGAGAGTATTTCTTCTGGGATCCGTTTTCGGAGCACTTCTTCACCAGAAGGGAATTCTTGCACTCCATGGCAGTGCAGTTGCTTATGAAAATGGAGGTCTGATTATTACAGGACGATCATCAAGTGGGAAATCAACACTGGCTGCATCGCTGGCTGGTAAGGGTTATCCATTTATTACAGATGATATTTCTGCTTTGCACCGATGCGAAAAAGGATTCCAGGTCCACCATGGCATACCCCAGATGAAGCTCTGGAAAGATGTAATTAAAAAACTCGGAATAGATGAGGGCCTGAAGCAGGTGAGGCCTTCCATTGAGAAATACAGGAACCAGGTAGTGGGTGGCTTCCAGAGTCAGGCCATAGATGTTTCAAGGATCATTGTCCTTGCTTCAAAGAATACTCCGGGTATAGAAATAAGGGAAATTCATGGCCTGGAAAAATTCGAGTTACTCAAAGAGAATACCTATCGTTACCAGTTTATAAATGGACTGCAGGTCACAGATCAACACTTTGTGTCTATAACTGATCTGGCCAGCTCAATTAAAATCTTC
>JAOZLK010000036.1:2046-10343 GCA_029934875.1 Bacteroidales bacterium
AAAGTATTATCATCAATTCCCAGGAATAATGGGAAAGAGAAACATTGTCTGGATAGCCTCCTACCCCAAGTCGGGTAATACCTGGTTCCGAGCAGTTTTAAATAACCTGGTAAGCGGTCCTGATGATGCAAAAAGTATAAACGAACTGGATCTTTCAGGCATCGCCAGCAGCCGAACAATGTTTGACCAGCTAGGCGGGATAAGTTCCTCAGACCTCTCCGTTGATGAAATAGAGAAGTATCGCCCCATGGTTTACAGGCAATTGTCAGATGAATCTGAAGATACCATTTACCTGAAGGTTCATGATGCCTGGAAACTAAACAGTGCCGGGGACGCATTGTTCCCCGAAGATGTATGCAAAGCAGTCATTTATATCATCCGGCACCCGCTTGATGTGGCAGTCTCCCTCTCCTATCATAATTCGGAGGATGTGAACGATTCCCTGAAAAAAATGAATGATTCATCTTACGGTCTTTGTTTAGGAAAAAAAAGACTCTTTAATCAACTCCCACAGAACCTGCTAAGCTGGTCGGGACACGTACTTTCATGGGTAAGGGAATCAGGACTGAAGGTTAACCTGTTGAAGTATGAAGATATGATAGATAATCCCTATGATGCTTTCTCAGAGAGCCTTACCTTCCTGGATATAAAATATACAGAGGATATGCTTCGTGCTGCTATTAGAAACAGTGATTTCAAAGTATTAAAACAGCAGGAACAGGCAGAAGGCTTTGTAGAAAAACCAATTAAGGCCTCATCATTTTTTAGGAAAGGCGGCAAAGTAGACTGGGAAAATCACATTAAAAAAGAGACAGCCGAGGCCTTTATCCTTGAGAATAAGGAGATTTTCAACATGTTCTACCGTGAAAAAACCGAAACTTTATAAGTTTCTTTCTTCCAAAGTATTAGTTTTGTACTTTAACATTAACTTGCTATAAGGTACATTACGTGATCAAGGAAGGCGGCAATACCCTCATTTCAAGAAATCCATCACAGGTTTTCAGCGAGATCGACGGGCAGGTGGTGATGTTGAACGTTAGGAAGGAAACCTATTATACCTTGAATGCAGTGGGCAGTGCCATTTGGAAGGAGATTGAAAGTCCCCGTAAACTGGAGGATATAATCCTTTTCCTGACTGAGGCTTACGAAGTGACATATGAAAAGTGCAGGGATGAAATGATCCCTTTTTTAAATGAACTGCTTGAAGCAGGAGTTGTTATCATAAATAATGATTAAATATTTCAATCAGGTAAAGACCTTTATGAGGCTTTCACTATCCCGAAAGGTGATGGTCCTTCGGATGATTATTATTCTGATTTATACCTCTGTGCTTGTCAGGTTCATTCCGCTGAGGTTCTATTACGACAGGTATATAGCCGGGAACGATGATCTGCGTGGCAAAAATATGCAACCTTTTAGAGATCAGATCGTACTGTATAAAAGGTTGATGCTACTGATCCCTTGGAAGGTAACCTGCCTGATGGAAAGCCTGGCTTTTTTTATTTATTTCAAAAAATATGGAATCCAGATACCCCTTTTTATCGGAGTGAAGACCGGGAATCAAATGAAAGCTCACGCCTGGAATTTCAGCTCAAATTCCCGGGGTTACTCAGCAATCGATAAGTAGCGCTATGAAGAAGAAAAATAAAAAAGAAATAAAAAAGATTTGGGAAAAACCTCTTGTAAGGACCCTGCCCTTTAAAAGCACATTCGGCGGATCCAGAACACATCCATATTATGAAGACGCCTTCTATTCCTAAAAAATTCAATATGAAAGTTTTATTTACTGCATCCTGCATCCTGTTTTTCGGACTGTCCCTTAACGCTCAGTCCTGGACCTCATCCACTCAAATTACCGGTACCGATGATATTAATGTCATCAAATCCGTTAGTGATATAAATGACAATACAATTGTATTGGGGGAATATTTTGGCGAGATTGATTTAGGATCAGGTAGCACATTACCCAGCAATGGTATGCGTGACTATTTTCTACTCAAATTCAACAGCGATGGAGCCCTTGACTGGGCGAAAAATATTGGTGGTCCACAAAACGATTTTGTTTATGGCGGAGTCGGAATCGACCAGAGTGGTAATATCTACGTTTCAGGTGGTTTTATGAATAAAGCTTTTTTTACACCTTCAGATTCAATTGAAGGAATGATGATGGATATCTTTCTTGCCAAGTACACCGAAACTGGAAGCGTGGAATGGTATAAGAACGTAGGGACCGGAGGCAAGGCCCAGCGCCCTTCTTCCCTTACCGTTAGTGCAAGCGGCAATATATTCCTGGCAGGGACTTTTATGGACAGCATCAAATTTAACGAAACTACAACCCTGTATTCGGAAAATGCTGTTTCGGATTATTTCTATAGCGAATTTGATAATGAAGGGAACCTGAATTGGGCCAAACAAATTAAAGCAAGCAACAATCCTTTGTCAGGTACTGTTTTTGATATTCAGGCCAATGCCTCCTATTTAACCATGACCGGGGTTTACTCTGATACGATTATGATTGAAGATAAAGTTCTGGCCTCTGATTCCCTGTTTGATGTTCACCTGATCAGGACCAACCTGACCGGTGACCTGCAATGGGTAAGGAGCATAGGTGGTGAAGGATATGTTTACAGCTATAATATTGCCTTTGACGATGATGAAAATGTTTACGTCTCGGGGTATTACAATTGTCCTTCTTTGATTATCGATTCTACAGAAACAGAAAAGATCACTATCGAAGGCAATGCAGGTAGCTATGATTTCTTTGTGGTAAAATACAATTCAGCAGGAACTTTTCAGTGGGCTCGCACCAATGGGGGCGTTGGCATCGATAAACTTTACGACATCGAATATTTCAACCAGGAGATTACTGTTTGCGGATACTTTACTGATTCCATTGCCTGGGGAGGGAAAAGCCTCGTGGCTGAGGGTGAAACCGGTGATCTTGATATGTTTACAGGGGCACTTGACCTGGAGGGTAATTACAGCAGCACCAACCGATTCGGAGGCAGAAATAACAGTCATGAAGAGGCTTACTCCATATCCACAACAGCTGATAAAAAATACAATGTGATTCGGTCTAATTCAGATGTGCTTCAACTGGGGGATGAGACTTATTTCTCCTTTAATGAGAAATATTACCTAGTATTTGGGGTAGTAGGCTGCTTACCAATTTCAATAGATAGAGTTGAATCCGTAGATGTTTCTGGATGCTTTGGAGACAGTGCTGGAATAATAGAGATTTCAGCTGCCGGTGGCTTTGGGGGACCATGGGAATATTCCATTGAAAATGGCGAAAACCCTCAGACGGATATTACTCGCTTTGATAGTCTTCCTGCAGGTGATTATCAGGTGGTGGTTTGGGATATTAAGGGTTGTGCTAAAAAATATGATGAAATCACGACTGTTGGACAACCAGACCTGCTTGAGATTGACTTTATTAGCTCCAGCGATATTACCAACGATGCAGAAGGTTCAATTGTAGTAGGGGCTATAGGTGGGACTGCTTCCTTTCACTTTACTTTATTACCGGAAGGGTTGGAACAGAATGATGGGACCTTTTTGTTTGCTCCAGGCGATTCAGGATTATATGTAGTGGAATTATCAGATGATCCCGGATGTGGACCAGTTAGGACTGATACCATCGAGATCAAAGACTTATCAACTTCTGCTGTATCTGAAGAAACACTCATGACCCTCAGGGTATACCCCAACCCAACCAGTAACCTGGTGAATATTGAGATGCAACTGGATGCTGCGGAGGTTAATATTGAGGTGGTGAGTTTGATGGGGCAGATTGTGATGCGGAAGGAAGCATTTACATCAGGAGGTGAGTTGAGGGAGACACTTGATGTTTCTGATCTGGCCAAGGGGATGTATATGCTCCGTGTAAACGGTCAGACGCTGAAGTCGTCCATTGTGGTGCAATAGATATGCCGTATTATTATAGTATTGAAAGGCTGTCACTAACGAGACAGCCTTTCCTTTTTGCACCTCTTTTAGGTGATACTATTCTTGCGAAAAGATATCAGACGAGGAGCCTTCTTTATGCGAAGCAAAAAACAGTGACGAGTTTGATATCCTGAAGCTAAGAGATTTCACACAAATCAGTACCTTTACTCCAAGCTCTAAACTAACGCTGCTAAGTATGAGAATTCTGATTATTGGAGGAGGGGGTCGTGAACATGCCATGGCATGGGCCATTGCAAAAAGCCCTCAACTTGAAAAACTCTTTATCGCCCCCGGGAACGCCGGAACTGCACAATTGGGATGCAATGTCCCCATTGGAGTGGAGGATTTCGGAGCCATGAAAAAACTGGTGCTCGATGAGGCCATTGAGCTGGTGCTGGTCGGGCCAGAAGTTCCCCTGGTGGCTGGTGTGGTAGACTATTTCAAGGCTGATGCGGAGTTGAAGGAAATAGCGGTAATCGGACCATCAAAGGCAGGTGCTGAACTGGAAGGCAGCAAGGATTTCGCAAAGGTATTCATGAAGGATTATGATATCCCCACGGGTGAATTCATGACCTTCATCGATTACACCCTTGCCGAGGGCTACTATTTTCTTTCCCAGATGAAACCGCCTTATGTTCTGAAAGCAGACGGTCTGGCGGCCGGCAAGGGGGTCCTGATCATCGATGACCTGGAAGAGGCGAAGAAGGAGCTGCACAGCATGCTGCACGGAAAATTCGGGAAAGCCTCAACCCGGGTGGTGATTGAAGAGCACCTGGCGGGAATAGAACTATCAGTGTTTGTCCTTACCGACGGAGAAGGTTATGTGATCTTTCCGGAAGCCAAGGATTACAAGCGCATTGGAGAGGGCGATACTGGACTGAATACAGGAGGTATGGGAGCCATCTCCCCGGTACCCTTTGCCGATGAAAAGTTCCTGAAAAAGGTTGAAGATCGCGTTGTAAAGCCAACCATCAAGGGCCTAAAAGCCGAAGGAATCGATTACAAGGGCTTCATTTTCATAGGACTTATGAATAAGGGTGGAGATCCATATGTCATTGAATACAATGTTCGCATGGGTGACCCGGAATCGGAAGTTGTGCTTCCACGCATCAAAACCGACTTTGTGGAAATCTTAAAAGCCACTGCTGAAAACCGCTTAAAGGATTTGAAGATTGAGTTTGATGAACGCAGCGTTACAACAATAATGATGGTTTCGGGCGGATACCCTGGAAGCTATGAGAAAGGGAAAGAAATTAAAGGGCTGGAGAATGTGGACGGGAGTATAGTATTCCATGCCGGAACAAAGGCCAACGATGGAAAAGTTCTAACCCACGGAGGAAGGGTTCTGGCCATAAGCTCTTTTGGTAAAGACATGAAAGAAGCCCTGGCAAAATCATACAAGAATGCCGAAAAGATCCAGTTTGAAGACAAGTACTATCGACGCGACATCGGGTTTGATTTATAGCTATATACCATGCCTGTTTATTCCCATGTAAAGGAGCCTGATAAATGATCCTTTTAAGACTCTTCAAAAATGACCGGATAGGAGGAGTGGCTGGGATATTTTTACTTACCACAGCCCTCTTTGTCCTTTCAATGATCCGGGCCGACGAGCTTACCGGGTACACTGCCATGCCCTTTTACAATCTGGTTTTTGGAGCTATTCATAAAACCGCTGTACTGAACCGTATCATCGCCCTCGCGATTATGGTTCTTATAGGATACATGCTGGTCCGAATTGGCGGAAGGTATGTGCTCTTGCCCATGAGGTCATATATGCCGGCGCTTTTTTTTGTCCTGTTTGCGGCAGCTCTCCCGGAAACCCGACAGGTGAGTCCAGCGCTGGTCGGATCGGTGTTTTATCTTTTCTGTTTTGCCATCCTCTATGATGTAAACGATAAGGCTCCCAACACATTTTCGGTTTTTTCTGCAGGGATCGTTCTGGCCCTGGGTAGCATGTTCTATCTGAAACTGATCTGGTTCCTGCCCCTGATATGGATCTCCCTGGCGACCCTACGGAGTGTCACATGGAGAGAGTTGGTCTACCCGGTCATCGCCTACCTGCTTATGGGCCTGTTCCTCATCACATGGTACTGGGGCATCCTGGACCGGGGAAGTGAGTTCCTGGAAATAATTGGAAAGAACCTGGCTTTTGAGGGATCTTATAAAGACCTGTTACATGCCTGGCATTTCAGTGTTTTAATATATTATGGATTTAACCTGCTTTTGATTATTGCTGCCAGTTTGTACATGATTAACCGTTTTCAATCCAGGAAGACTGTCGTGCAAAACATTTACCAGGTTCTTTTCTTCATGTTTATTGCCGGCATCCTATACTTTACACTTATTACCAGGTTTGCTTCGGCTTCACTTATCTACATTGCATTCCCCGTTTCATATATCCTCTCGAATTTTCTTCACAGGAAGCAGAATCCATGGTACTACGAACTGCTCATGTGGATCCTGCTTGGATTACTGGTTTTTGTGCAATGGATGGGATAAGCTTCTGCGCTTGCTCATCACCCAAAATATCCGCGCTTTCAGGTAGGTTTTCAATAAACCATATGATTAATGAGGTAATATTAATTTTCTCTTCCAGGAGTTGAACCAGGGAATCCTCAAATTGCCTATCGGATGGGGACTGTTGAAGCAAATCATACAGCTTTCTAAAAGACTGTTCAATTTGATCCGGGCTAAAACAATATAGAAGTCCATTTTCTTCAAGCTCTTTCAGGTAGGCAAATTTCTCAGAACCAATGAAAATCGCAGGAAGACCCATGATAATCGCCTCTGTTGCCATTGTCGCACTATTGCCCCAAAAAACATCACATTTTTTCAGGTCCTCATGAATGTTCACCCTGTCCGGGAACAATACCCTGTGGGACAGCTCAAGCGTAATACTTGCTTCTGAAGAAAGGAAAGTGGTATGCTCAGTGCTAATCTGATTGATTTCCCTAAGTACCGCACTTAGTTCCATCCTGTTTTCTGAAGAGTGGTGTATCGAATCGGTTCGGGTAATTCTAAAAAAAACTGATTTACCCTCTCCTTCATTTTTGCTTTTCAGGGCTTGCAAATAGGCAAGCTCCTTATAGGTTTGGATATGAAAATGCTTCTCATGAAAGGTATGGGGATAGTTTACCGGAGAAAAAATATAGTCTGCCCTTCTTATAAATGGAAGCAAGCGGGGATTAAAATCAGTGTCATCGTAGGTCAGGGTGGGGATACGCAGAATCCTTGATGCAGTGATCAAATATGGAGAGGAAAGGCTTAGCGTAAGCCCGGGTCTGAAAAGGAGCAACTGAGTAAGGGTCAACAACAAATTGTACCCTGCATAAACATATTTACCCAAAAGACGATGACTACCTTTACCCCTGCTTATAAAAGAGATGCCTTCCGATTCCAATAGTTCATGCAGGCATTCTTTATCCCGGGCTATAAGCCTGTACGAATAGCCCTTTTCTCCCAGGTACGAAAACAAATTCTTGAAGAAATGAAAATCTGCCGGATGATTCAGGTCAAAGAGAAATCTTCTGTTGCGAGCTAAGCTGTGATCCACAAAAAAACTAATTTATAGTAGCCTTCGAAGATGGGAGTCCTTTTGAGGGGATGGATTTGGGATTGAATCCCTGTTCACTCAGGAACTCCAGTGTGCGGGGCAGGGCGTAATAAAGGTTCTCGCTGGCCTTGTCCGAATCGTGGAAAACAATGATGGAACCCGGTCTAACGTTGCGGATCACATTTTTCAGTACACGATCGCCGTCCAGGGATGTGTTATAATCGATACTCAAAACATCCCACATAATCAGGTCATATTGCTCAAGCACGGCCTTAACCTGACCGGGAAGAATCCGGCCGTAGGGCGGACGGAAAAGTTTTGAATCGATAAGGTTTGAAGCCAGTTCGATGTCGTCCATGTATCGCCTGACGCTGGTGCGAAATCCCTTCAGATGGCTGTAGCTATGGTTTCCAATGCTGTGACCGGCATCCAGGATCTGTTTCAGAAGTTCGGGGTATTTGTCCACATTGCGACCCAGGCAGAAAAAAGTAGCTTTGGCTCCGGCCTCATCAAGCCTGTCAAGGACCCAGGGAGTTACTCCTGGGGTGGGGCCATCATCAAAGGTAAGATACACATCCTGGTGATCTCCATAGAAGTCCCATGTCATCCTGCTAAGGGCACGGGTTAATAAAGAAGGTGGCCTTACAATCAGCATACTTATTTATTATCGGAACAGGCGTTCATAGTCCTGCCCGTACAATGAAAGCCTTTCCTCAAGCCTTCTTGCTGCATCAGTTTCACCGTAGCCCAGGCACATGCTTCTCAAAGCATTTATATCTCTTACTGCTCCAAG
>JAOZLK010000036.1:10443-15463 GCA_029934875.1 Bacteroidales bacterium
TTACCTTCATCCACAAGGGCACCTGCCAGTACTGAAAAGGCATAACGGTAATGAATGGTCATTCTCAGGTTGTTCTCATCCATGTATATTCCGGGCGTGTCGAGTCCACCCCAGTCGAACTCATTCATCAACTTCTGGTACATATCTTCCGTGCTTACTGCTCCAAGGTAGTTGGAATTGGGAGAGTTCACCGGTGCCACTCTTAAGGCCAGTCCCTCCCGGATGAAATAGTTCTCCAGGTTCAGGTAATTATCTGAAGATACTGTGGTCGAATAATAGATGGGGCGCTGCCAATCATTATTAGCCAGCATATCCATTACTGTAAGAAGATTCTTATAAAGGACCGTTTCAGTAAGTGAAAATCTTACGTCATCCGCTTTATAGTCTTGAAACCCATCAGGTACCACCCATTCGGGCATGGTGACTTCATCAGCCGGAATCACAAACTTCTTGGCCGGTATGAAATACTGACCATCCCTGAAACGTGGATCTTCGGTCAGCATGAAAGCAAATGCCTCTTTCAGCGGAGCAAATTCTGTATCAAGGGTTTTCATGAGCCGCTCCATTCTTTCGGTTTCAGCATTAATGGCTGCTTCATCCAATTCGATGCGCTGGGCAATCTCAGCAGAATTAAAAGTACGCAGGTAACCATAAAACTTCAAAGGATCCATATTGTCCTTCAAGGCCAGGATGGCATTGTAATCATTGGCATGGTTCTGTGGCAATAGCGAAGATTCAAGAATATCAAGGGCATTTGCATAGATATTCATCACCTCGGCTTCGTGCTTAGCCTTGTTTGCATCATATTTTTCCTTGATCAATACCCCGGCATTATCCACCAGGTAAGCATAGTCGCGCTTACCCTGCCGGTACTGGTCTTTGGTCATGCTGATAGGCAGAGCAGGGGAATCATAAAAAGTAGTCTTCATTTGCTCGATGTACCAGTCAGCCGTCAGGTAACTCAGGTTCACGATCCTTACATCGGTACGGAATCCCTCCACCTCCTGAACATACCAGAGAGGGAAGGTATCATTGTCACCATTGGTAAACATAATTCCTCCGGGCAAACACGAATTGAGAAAGTTTTTGGCAAATGCCGGGGCAGTGTAACGGCCTGAACGATCGTGATCATCCCAGTTCTCCTTAGCCATAATCCCGGGCACCAGGAAGAGTGATGCAGCTACTACGACTCCTGCAGTAACAACACTTTTCTTTGCTTTCGATACCCATTCGATCAGTCCGGCCACACCGATTCCGATCCAGATGGCAAAAGCGTAAAATGAGCCCGAATAGGCATAATCACGTTCCCTGGGCTGAAGCGGATACTGATTCAGGTATACCAGGATGGCAAGGCCGGTGAGAACGAAAAGCAGGCCAACCACCCAGAAATCTTTCCGGTGTTTTTTGTAATGGAAAAAAGCACCCGCCAGTCCAAGCAAAAGTGGCAGCAGGTAGTATTTGTTGTTGGCTTTGTTTTTTGCAATGGAGTCGGGCAGGCTTCCTTGCGGACCCAACCTTGCCTGGTCTATAAACTTGATCCCACTGATCCAGTTACCCTTGGTCAGCTCACCATGACCCTGTATATCATTTTGTCGGCCGGCAAAGTTCCACATGAAATAGCGCAAATACATATAACCGATCTGGTAGCGAAAGAAAAAGTGCATATTCTGTCCGAAACTTGGAATGCCAATGGGGCGGTTACGATCGTAGCTGTATCCACCCATGCGGCTCTGAACCGGATTACCCTGCTGGTCCCTCCTGAGGTCGTAGAGATCCGCTTCATCCATCTTTCCCCAATAGAGATACTCATTTGCATGCCTGTCCTGGTTGCTCCACATCCGGGGGAATACTCCTTTTGCATCACTATCATACTTGTATTCCCGGTTCTTCTTAACCTTGTAATACTCCTTCTCGCCCTTGTAGTAACTGGCTTTCCCATCTTCAACGGCTGTGGGCCTTGAGTTAAAAAATGCGCCATAAACCAGGGGATTATCTCCGTATTGTTCACGGTTCAGGTAGCTCAGCAGAGAGAAAACCGTATCTGGGTTACTTTCATCGAGTGGTGTATTTGCAGCAGAGCGAATGACAATAATTGCATAAGAAGAGTATCCGACCACAACCACAAACAGTGCCAGAATTATAGTATTCCATAAAACCTTTCCCTTGTTGTGGGTGTAGTAAATACCAAATATCATTGCTCCGAAAAGCAAAACTGCATAAATCACAACACCCGAATTAAATGGCAATCCTAAACCATTCACAAAAATCAGCTCGAACTTACCAGCAAGGTTGGTCAGTCCTGGCAACAACATGTAATTCACTACACCCAAAATTCCTACCGAAACTGCCATGGCAGCAATAACTCCTTTTACTGTTGGGGTGTATTTCCTGAAGTAATAAACCATGATGATGGCCGGAATGGCAAGCAGGTTCAAGAGGTGAACACCTATTGAGAGCCCCATAAGATATGCTATAAAGATGAGCCATTTGTTGGATCCGGGTTCGTCGGCAACATTCTCCCATTTGAGAATGGCCCAGAAGACCACAGCAGTAAAGAGCGATGAGGTGGAGTACACCTCCGCTTCAACCGCCGAAAACCAAAAGGAGTCTGAGAATGTATAGGCAAGCGATCCTACCAGGGCAGCACCAAAAATGGTGATCATGGCCACAGGGTTTTTGGTCTCTTCAGAAGAATAAAACTTCTTCACCAGGTGGGTAAGTGTCCAGAACAGGAATAATATAGTAAATGCACTGGCTGTGGCCGAAAGGATATTCATGCTTATGGCTACATTGGCTACATTGCCCCCTGCAAACAGGGTAAAGAAACGACCAAGGAGCATAAAGAAGGGAGCGCCCGGGGGGTGCCCTACCTCCATTTTATAAGCAGTTGCAATGAATTCACCACAATCCCAGAAACTGGCTGTGGGTTCCATGGTTAATAAATATACTATCAGCGAAACCAGAAATACACCCCATCCGAGTATGAGGTTATAGCGTCGGAAATTTTCCATTCATTCAGAGTATGTGGTGACTAAAAAGTATGCAAATATATAATAAATATAGGTTTGAGACCATGGTCCATCCATGCTCAATCGTTAAAGACTCATAACATATCGCCAAGGCATGCTTTTCCATGGTTCGCCGGCATAGTCGATTCCAATCCTTGGGCCAGTCGTGTAGGCAGGAATTATTCCTTCCCCACTCTCATAAATCCCAATGCGGAGTGAAGTCACCAGGTCTTCCCCATTATAGCTCTTGTCCACCCCGATTAGTCGCGTAAGCCTGCCTGGTCCACTGACTTCACGCAGGGCCCTGATCAAAACTGCCTGCGGCACCTTCTCGCTGGAGGTGACCACGTTCAACATCCAGTACATTCCATAGATCAGGTACATATATATATGTCCTCCATCACCAAACATTACATCGGTACGGCCAGTACGGCCTTTGCTGGCATGACAGGCCAGATCAACCCCGCCCTTGTATGCCTCAGTTTCAGAAATGGTATAAACAGCTTTACCCCTGCCCTCATCGTTCATCACCAGTAACTTGCCCAGTAGTCCCGGGGCTACTTCAAGTACATCGTGACGAAAAAATGTCCTATCAAGCCTTCCTTGCATTATTTTTGAATAGTCTGCTTTTTAACCATGGAAAGTCGGGACCGAAAACAAACAGTGAATAAAAAAAGCCAATAAAGGATGCCCCTGCGGCGGTCTCCAGGGTATCCTCGCTGACCATGGAGAGCAACATCAAAATCATGAATCCCACCGCCATGAATGAGCGGTCTCTTTTCATAAGGAAAACTGGTGCAACCAAGGAAATCATACAAATCAGAAACCCGGGAATTCCAAAAGAGATTAGAAAAGTAAGGTATTGGTTATGTGCCCTCCTTCTCCAATGCTCCGAAAGGGGCGAGTTAACCCTGTCATAATACTCCGCAAATTCGGCTTTCACATCGCCATTTCCGACACCATAAAGTAAATTCTCCCTGGCGATACTCCAACCGGCCTCCAGGTAAAGAAATCTTTGAACAACTGATTTTTCGTTTGGACTATAGCCCAGCTTGTAGCGGTCAATTTCCCAAATCACCTCGTAAATTCTGGGATAAAGCCTGAATCTCTGTAAATAGATGTGGTTGGCGACACCCATTTCTACGGCCTGTATCTCGGCCTTTGACAACTGCCTGACTCCTGCAGCATCCTTGCGCAATCCCTTGGAGGTAAGGAAGCGGATCAGGGTACCCCGAATGGTATTTCCATTGAGTGTTTTTCCCCTGAAGTCGATGTCACTCACCTTGTTCCATTCCTCCTCCATCTCCTTATTGCAAATATGTAGCCACACATAATGTCCATTCTCTACCTCCCTGAGGTTTGGATGGTTCTTATAGGGATTCCCAAGAACGGTATATGAGTCTATCTCATCAAAATGGATCTCATCAAAGGTGTAATACTTATTGATGACCTGTCCAAGATAAATGATTGAGAAAAGAGGAATCATGATCACAGGCATAAACACCATGAAGCGAATGGCAGGGTCACGAATTTCAAACACCCACCTGACAAGCATAAAGAAGCCAAGGAAGCCAATGATTACAATTCCTGAAAGTGACTTCAATAAAATCAAAAAAATAAGGAACCAAAGCAAACCGACCAGGTACCATATCTTCTCCAAACGTGGAAGTGGTCGTCCACAAATAAACAAGTACCAAACTACGATGAGTATGGAGAGCACTACCATTAGGGAAAAGCGTATATGACTCATAAAGAGTGACAGGTCCCTGTAGCCCTCAACCTGCACAGACAGCCATCCAAGCAATGCCATAACCGAGGCCATGGTGGCGGCGAAAACGCCCATGGTAAAAAAAAGCAGTATGCGATCAATCTGCTTTCTCTTTACAGGTTCTGAAGTACCAATGATCAGGGGGAGAGCAAAAAGAGATGCCTTCACCCTCATATCCAGAGAACTATAGTCCCAGTCAGTCGACCACAAAAGACCGAGGGCATGAAGAATATAAAATGCCAGT
>JAOZLK010000037.1 GCA_029934875.1 Bacteroidales bacterium
TCATCTTTCAGGAATAGCAGCAAATTACTTTAACGGATCTCTCCCCCGCATGGCCGCATTCTTTGCAAAGGAAAATGACCTGAATCTGAGTGAGCTTCAGGAACTAATGGGAGAGATTAAATCTGAACTGAACGAAAACGACTCTCATGAATGATTTACATATATATCTTCTGAAGGTAGCGGCCGGTCTGGCCATTATCTCAGTTCCATATTATTTTCTATTGAGAAATGATCCCAACCTGAATCTTAAAAGATTCTATCTGTTGCTGGGACTGATGGCCTCATGGATCTTTCCTCTGATCATATTCCGTAAACCAGAACTACTACTTAACCTGACACCCACGGTTTTTATCGATCCGGGGGATGAGACAGCTCTTCCCATCAGCGTCAGCAATACTACCTCAGGTGCTGGCATTACCCTCAATTGGATCAGGATCGGTATTTTGGTTTACCTGTCCGGCCTCACCTTTATGTTTCTTAAAAACCTTTTCATTCTACTCAGATGGAACATTTCATGGAATAAAAACAAGAATGAAAATGGTGTTGCATTCACAAAATCGGACCAGGTATTTACAATTTTTACGAAGATTTTCGTACCCGCTTCACTTCGCGACGAGGAAGATCTTGACAACATACTTCTCCATGAAAGAGCGCATGTAAAACAACTCCACTTCATCGACCTTATGGTCATGGAGCTGAGCCTGCTGCTCACATGGTTCAATCCCTTCTCATGGCTTATTTCCAGGATGATTAAAGAGAATCACGAGCATCTTGCCGACAGGCAGGTGTTGTCGGCCGGTGTTAATCCGGCCCGTTACAGGGCCCAGCTGCTCAACCACACCCTCGGGGTGAATGTGTTCAGGCTGGGAAATCAGTTTAATCATTCACTAACACTTAAAAGATTTAAGATGATGAAAAAGCCAAAAAATTCCCCACGTGGGATTATTACTATGACCCTCCTGGTCCCCGCACTGCTTATAGCCATGGGAATAACAACAGGGATGACCCCTATGCAGGAAAAAACCATCAAAGGGACAGTTGTCTTTGCCGCGGATGGATCTCCGGCCCCCGGAACATCGGTGGTGATTGCCAATTCGACCGTGGGCACCGTGGCAGACATAGACGGCACCTTCAAACTCGACGTGGTAGGCGATCCGGATCTTGTATTCTCCTTCGTGGGCTACGCCACTCTGAAAGTAAAGGCATCCAAAATCGGAAAGAAACCATTGGAGCTTGAAGCCAAAACATTTAAGCTGGATCTTGAGACGGTGCCTGCGATGGTGGTAAAAAATGATGGCCAATCCATTACCATCAGGACAGAGGGCGATTCAGATAAAAAACCAATTTATATCCTTGATGGAGAAGTTGTCAGCGGAATAGAAAATATTGATCCCGAAACCATTGAATCCATCAATGTGATCAAGGATCCGGAGAACCCCATTGCAAAAGAGTTTAATGCGAAAAATGGTGTCATCGAAATAAACACGAAGAAGGAAGTTGACGTATTGCAGCACAGCGAAGAGGTCTTTTATGTGGTTGAAGAGATGCCAATGTTCCCCGGGGGAAAGGCCGCATTGAAAACTTACATTTATTCAAACCTGGAGTACCCTGCCGAGATGAAAAAGAAAGGAACCAGCGGGGAGGTAATGGTTCAGTTCACCGTACCCGCCTCCGGAGAATTGAGGAACATAAAGGCCATGAGCAGTAGCCATAAAGAATTTGAAGCTTCCGCAGTCAAAGTCTTTGAAGGGATGCCCAATTGGAGTCCCGGCAAACAGCGTGGCAAAGCCGTGAAAATCAACGTAGTGGTTCCGGTCAAATTTGATGCGGGGAAAAAATAATCCTGGATCTTAAGCCAATTCAGAAGGAAGGCCGTCTCACTGATCAAGGTGAGATGGCTTTTTCTATAAGGTGGACCAGGATGTGCAGTACCTTGATATGCACCTCCTGGATTCGGTCTGAATACTTCCTAGCCTTCACGCGAATCTCGGCATCAACCATCCCTGAACACACCAGAAAGTTCCTCGGCAAAATGCATGGCATCGGTCATGGAGCCACTGACAATTTTGACAAATTGAAAACGTCACTTCACGATTATATATCAGCAAGGTTGAAGCAGATGAAAAAAGCTGGGTAGTTGTCTTTGCGATTTCAGTAAGTCACACCCCTGTGAGCTTCAGTTTTTGCAAAATGGGATACCCTGGTCCTTCTGATCATTCAGAAGAGAAATTGAGGTTCAATATTGCAAAACCGCACAAGGGTAATCTGGGAAATCAGGAACTCTTGAATTTAACGATGCGTCGGCCCTGGAGTACTGTCCCCTGAGTACTGAGTACTGCATACTTTTTACTAACTTTACAGGCTAAAACAGAATTTGATGGGCGTACCCAGATTTATAAAACTCCCAGGCCATAAGCGCTTTGAATATTCCCCGCGGTATTGGGATCCAGAAAAAGAGGAATTTGAGGAGAGGGTCAGGCAGATCCAGCAGGAAATAGGTATGGAGGTACCAAGGGATCCAAACAGAACCACCATCAAAAGAGGTTCCTTCAGACAGGTCCGTCAGCAAACCAAACTCAAAGCTTCAAGAAGCACTAACCTGAGGTTAGTGGTCATCCTTGCCGCGCTATTAATCCTCGCCTACCTGATATTTCTTAAGTAGATGGCCGATATCATCCATTTATTAAGCGATGCGGTGGCCAATCAGATCGCCGCTGGCGAGGTTATTCAACGCCCTGCTTCGGTGGTCAAGGAATTGATGGAAAATGCAGTTGATGCCGGGGCCACATCCATTAAGGTGCAGGTAAAAGACGCCGGGAAAACACTTATCCAGATTACGGATGATGGAAAAGGAATGTCTGAAGGCGACGCAGTTCGAAGCTTCGAGAGGCATGCTACCTCCAAAATTACCAGTGCCGAGGATCTTTTTTCAATTCAAACCAAAGGTTTCAGGGGCGAAGCCCTTGCTTCCATTGCTGCAGTTGCCGAGGTAAATATGAAGACCCGTAGAAGGGGTGATGAGCTGGGCACACAGATACGTATTTCGGGTTCAAAAACTGATTCGGTCGAACCGGTCCAAACACCGGTAGGATCAAGTTTCCAGGTCAGAAATCTCTTTTTCAACATCCCTGCCCGCAGAAAATTTCTGAAAAGCGACCACACAGAACTCCGACATATTATTAACGAATTCAACCACCTCGCTCTCACCCACACAGAAATCCGCTTCACCCTGACAAATAATGACACTGAGATTCTCCAGCTTTTACCTGGCAATCTTCGTCAACGCATTATCGGGGTTTTTGGAAAG
The DNA here is from genome assembly GCA_029934875.1 of Bacteroidales bacterium. Lineage (GTDB taxonomy): Bacteria > Bacteroidota > Bacteroidia > Bacteroidales. Next base: position 3,308 of record JAOZLK010000037.1, read on the forward strand.
GCCACCAATGCTTACCTCTTACCCATCGAAACCGAAACTTCCATTATCAAAATCAGCGGTTTTATCGGGAAGCCGGAACATGCCCGAAAGACCTATGGTGAACAATTCTTCTTCGTAAATAACAGGTATATCAGGCACCCCTATTTCCATAAGGCGGTGATGGGTGGTTATGAGCAGATTCTGGCACCAGATCATATCCCCTCCTACTTCATATTTCTGGAATCAGATACTTCAAAAATAGATGTGAATATCCATCCCTCCAAAACAGAAGTGAAATTTGAGGATGAAAGGTCCATCTGGCGCATATTACTGGCTGCTGTAAAAGAGGCCATCGGAAGAAATAATCTCTCTCCGTCTCTGGATTTCAGCATAGAAGGGGTCATCGACATCCCAGTGCTCACCTCTGAAACTGAAATAAAGACGCCCAACATCGATACAAATCCTGCCTACAATCCCTTTGAGGGTGAGGACAGCTACAAAAGGGAAAAGCAGGTCAGGCCCTACCAGGATGGACGTTTTGAAGGGTGGGAACAGATGTTTGATCCGGCTCCTGCCGGTGCTGCTGCTGTTGGGAAACGCATTCAGGTACGAAACAAATACATACTTTCGCCTGTTAAATCAGGACTAATGATTATTGATCAGCGTAAAGCACATGAGCGTATCATCTATGAAAAGATGATGCATTCCCTGGAAAATCACCAGCCCCTGGCACAGCAGTCATTGTTCCCTGAAACCATTAAACTGAATTCCGGGGATTACCAGGTGTGTCTTGATATGATGAAGGACCTGGAACAGTTGGGATTCGATATCCGTGACTTTGGAGGTGAAAGTGTGGTTATACATGGAATTCCCTCTGAGATCAGTGTATCAGGGAAGGGTGCAGTAGAAATTCTGGAGATGATGATCGAACAATATAAATCCCTGAAGGGTGAGCTTGATATGGCAATTCCTGAAAGGATAGCCCGCTCCACAGCAAGGTCTTCTGCAATATCTTACGGGCAGCAACTATCTGACCAGGAAATGCAGGAGCTGACCGACCAGCTTTTTGCCTGCGAAAATCCCAATTATACCCCATCGGGCAAACTCATTGTGAGGATCATGGATGTGGAAGAGTTGGACAATCAATTTAAAGTTTAGAATCATGAGTCGTTTTTTTTCAGGCCAATTAGCCAATACTCCCCCGGTAACAAAGAACCTTCTTATCATCAACGTGGTAATGTTCCTGATTACTATGGTAAGCGGGAGAATGTTCAACATCAACCTCAGTGCAATACTGGGACTCTTTTATTTTCAATCCCCTTATTTCGGACCCTGGCAGATCGTTACACATATGTTCATGCATGGCGGAATGATGCATATCTTCTTCAATATGTGGGCCCTGTGGATGTTTGGAAAAACGCTGGAAAGCGTATGGGGAAGTCAGCGCTTTCTGATCTATTACCTGGCAACAGGCCTGGGTGCTGCCTTTTTTCATACCCTTGTTCTATACCTGCAGTTGGGTCCTGAGATGGCCGAACTTAAGGCTGCATATTCGGTCGACCGCATCAATGGTCAATTGCTGAGCGAGATCATGAAGCCAGGCAATCCTTTTTACGAACTTGGACGAGCACTCCGGACACCCACCGTTGGTGCATCAGGTGCAGTGTATGGCGTTCTGCTGGCATTCGGCATGCTATTCCCGAACACTCCCCTTTTCATCATACCCATCCCCTTTCCCATCAAAGCCAAATGGCTGGTGATCGGATTCGGAGCCCTGGAGTTATACCTGGGTATTTCTCAATCAGCTGACAATATCGCTCACTTTGCCCACCTGGGTGGTATGCTTTTTGGATTCATTCTCATCAAGTACTGGAACCGGTTTACCCAAAATTTCTACTAACTTGTTGTTGATATGAATATTGTTGATGAGATAAAGGAATCTTTCAAGCAGGGAACGACCCTTCACAAGCTCATATACCTGAACCTGGGACTCTTTCTGGCAGTACAAATTGTCAAAATTGCACTTTTTTTATCAAATTCGCCGGAATTATTTCAGCCCTTCCTGGGCTACCTGGCCATCCCCTCTAACCCGGAGCTTCTCGCCCGAAGGCCATGGACTGTCTTTACCTATATGTTCCTCCATGAGGGATTCCTGCATATTCTGTTTAACCTTCTCTGGCTCTACTGGTTCGGACTTGTTTTTGTACAGGAACTGGGATTGAAGAAATTACTCAGCACCTACCTTATAGGCGGTCTGGCGGGGGGACTTCTCTTCGTACTCTTCTACAATGTCTTCCCCGTATTTGCACAGGTAAAAGATAGTGCCAGCGCCCTGGGCGCATCTGCATCGGTGATGGCGGTGGTTGTAGCTGTGGCAACATACCGGCCCGACCGGAAAATACACATGATGTTTCTCGGACCCGTGAAAATCGGGTATATTGCACTTGGCATGTTTATCGTAACCTCCCTGGTTGAGTTTTCAGACAATACCGGAGGAAAGATAGCGCATATTGGTGGAGCCCTTGCAGGCTTTCTTTTTGCATATTACTACAGGCAGGGAAAAGACATCACGAAGGGTTTTGACCGAATGATGGACCGTGTTGCCACCTGGTTTAAGCCCGGGAAACAGAATATGAAAGTTACCCACAAGCGTCCGGCAAATGACCTTGAATACAACAAGCAGAAGGGAGAAGAGCAAAAAGAGGTGGATGCTATCCTTGATAAGATTTCCAAAGGAGGATACGATAGCCTCACAGCCAGGGAGAAAGAGCTCCTTTTTAAAATGAGTGATAAGAAATAAAACCTTGAGGAGATTTTCTTACGGCATATTATTATCTCTTAATCTGCTATCAGCAGCTGCACTGATTTTCACCTATCTTGCCCCCTTTATCAATCCATCAAAATTCCTGCTTCCGGCATTATTCGGACTGGCCTACCCCTATTTCCTCATCATAAATCTGATCTTCCTTTTCTATTGGATCATTCGCCTGAAGAAGGAGCTGTTAATCTCACTGGTGATAATCCTGATGGGTTGGAGTCACCTGAATAACCTGCTGCCTATGAGTGGAAAGAACCACGACTTACCGGTCGAGGAAACTGAAGGCAGGACATTCAAAGTTCTCTCCTACAATGTGAGGGGCTTCGATTGTTACAACTGGACCGATGATCCCAAAACCCGGGAGGAGATATTCACTTTCCTCAAGGACCAGGCATCCGATATTATTTGTTTCCAGGAGTACTATACTTCTAATAAGAAAGGGATGGAGCAGTCCGATGTTGCCCGTCAACTCGCTCAGTATCCCCATTCGAATATTTATTACACTACCGATCCTTCCCAAAAAAATGGGTTTGGAATAGCTACATACAGCAAATTTCCCATGCTTAAGCGAAGTCGTATTCCATTCAATTCCAGCAAGAATGCGGCCATGTATACCGATCACCTGATCCTGAATGATACCATTCGGGTCTTCAACATTCACCTCCAGTCCATTAATTTTAAACAGGAAAACTATGCCTTTCTGGATACAGCCCGGCTTAAATACAGCGATGAGCAAATGCAGGGCCTCAGAAGCATCGGTTCGAGGTTGAAGTCTGCTTTTGCAATGAGGGCCGAGCAGGCTACTATGATTGCCAACTACATTAAGGAATCGCCCCACCCGGTGATTGCCATGGGTGACTTTAATGATACCCCCCATTCCTTCGCCTACAGGAAAATTAGAAAGGGCCTCCATGATGCCTTCAGGAAGTCAGGCAGAGGTTTTGGCAACACCTATGCCGGTGACCTTCCCTCCTTTCGCATCGATCATATCATGCTTGAGGAGCCCCTGGTTCCATACCAGTTCAAAAGGATCAAGAAAAAATACTCAGACCATTACCCCATTACCAGCCAGGTCTATCTCCCTGACTCACTTAGCGCTGAATAAGCAGCTTACCTGTAACAAAGCCATCGGCTCTCTGGAGCCGATAGAAGTAGAGGCCCTTTCCCAATGTGGCAACAGGGAGTGTAAGGTTAGTGCCACCGGCACCCCATTCATCAATCTCGCTGAGCACAAGCCTGCCCGCTGCATCAAAGATACGAACCTGCTTGATTGGCTCATTTGAAGAGAAATGGACTTCCTCACTGGCCGGGATCGGGTATACACTCACACCCGCCTCAGCTGCGGTGAGCCCGGAAGTTCCTGCTGCCATAAGGCTTTGCTCAATAACAGCCTTGGTCGTATTCACATCGTTAGAGGCTCCAACAAGCCCCTTATGCGCCAGGACCCCGTCACGGTCAATAACCATGAACCTGTCAAATGTAGTACCATAGGCCGTTGCCACTGAACCAGCTTTTATGGCCAGCGGGAAAGTGATTCCTGTTGAATTCTTAAACCCTGTCACACTGCTTTCACCTGAACTGGAATCCCAGGTATCCAAGCCAATGGCCACAAAATCTGAATTGCTTCTGAACTCCTGGTAAATTGATGTCTCCACGGTAGGACCTACAGCCTTACATGAGGGGCAAGTATTCCCAAAAAGGAAAACAAATACCACCTTCCCCCCTTGATCGGATAGCTTAAAGCTTCCACCTCCCAGGGTGTTTACTTCGAAATCGGGACCTGGCTCACCCACAGTCTGTGCGTAGGAAAGGCTTGTCCCCATAAAAATCACCATTGCTGTAAGGATAATCCAGCTTTTGTGTTTCACTTGATTTTTCATAATATTCCTCCTAAAATTTGGTTTTTAATCTTAATTCAACTCCTTCGAAATCCAGAACTTCATAGCAGATTCCAGAGCTACATGCAGGACCGCCCCTTCTCTTTCCGGCGAAAAGTGAGAGGGTATTGGTATTATTTATTTTATAACTGGCCTCAAGACCTGGCCAGTAACGATATTGTTTATCTGACCCTGAATTGCCTGAAAGGTCTGTCAGGTAGGGATCATTACTTAGCTCCCAGATAAAGGAAAGCCCTAGATCGGGTGATCTGGAGAGGCCAAGGATTAGCACCCCGTTGTTGATCTTGTCCACCTCCACAATTTCCCTTTCAATATACTGGTACTCCAGGTGTAACTGGGTTGACCACTGCCCTCCCAGGGAATAATCCCAGATCATCCCACCGGCCAGCCGTGTATCTTCAAACTTAAAGGGGTCTGAGGCATAGTCGGCAAAGACCGTAAAGCTATTTTTAGATCCCGGGTAAAAACTGAACTCCATGAAAAGCTCATTGAACAGGTAATCCAGGTAAAGCTGATTTAAGGCCCTGGTGTAATTAAATACCAGGCGTTCGCCATTTGGAAAGGAGTAGTAAGCTTCTAACTGAATTCCCGACTCATCGTCCAGTTGGGGAACATGTATGCTTCTGTTCAATACTTTATATTTTTGCTCACGCACTGCAGTGGGAGGATCACTGATTCCGCTTCCTATGAACATCTTGTGGTAGTTCTTAATCTCGAGGCTCATTCCGAATGAGCCCAGGGCAACACCCAGCGAACCATACAAGCCATAGCGACTTTTATCATCCATTCCAAATAAGGGTAAATCATCTGCAATATCATGGGCATACTCAAGATTGTATGACAGCAGATTAAACAGCGATCCCGAAAAAAGAAGGGAGTAGAAAACTTCCTCGGCAAAGGGATTGCTATCCCTCATCACAATAATTCCAAGGGTTTGGGAATAAAGGGAAATTCCGGTTTCAACTGCCTCCACAAGATCGACTCTCCTTTCCTCCGGATCCAGGGTTGGGGGCAGGCTGTTTACCAGTGATTTTCCCCGCAGAGCATTCATATACCAGATATCTCCTGTGTACTTAGCAGAAAAACCAAGCATATCCCTGTAAAAGCCATAGCGGGTTCGGTAAGCCTCCTCTTCAAAAACCGATCCTGCAACTTCATATCCCCTTACAAGCAAGCCATTCCCCAGTGTTTCATTAAAATTCCCCACTTTCAGTTCCAGCTTGTCTTTGCGGTATTGGATCTGGAACTGACTAAGTTGATAATAGGAACTACCCTCATTCTGACTCAGAAACTGCTCATATCTTAATGAAGCTCTCAAACCCTTGTAACGGTAAGCAAGGTTCAGCTGATCATAAAGTGAAGACAGGGCTGCGGGTTCTGTATATGGAAGGTTTCCAAGCTGGTACTCAGCCAGATTATTCCCGCTTAGCTGCCCCAATACCTGGACAAGAGGAAGGAACAAAAGAAGGGGTATAAGGGATTTTCTAAGCACTATTCCAGGGACGATTTGATCATTTCACTTATCAAATCCTCATCGCCCGGTCTGAATCCTTCATGGATATGCACCAGTTCACCAGATGAATCGTATATAAGCAAAGTAGGCACTGCGCTTACATTCAGTTCAGACATCAGTTCACTATTGATATCCCTCAGGATGGGATAGCTCACTCCCATTGACTTAATAAAGGGACTTATCTTTGACTGATTCCTGGGCCCGTCAACGGAGACTCCAATGAATGCAACACCCCGTTCGGCATACTGAGCCGACATCGTGTTGAGATGAGGTATAGCCTGTACACAGGGCTGACACCAGGTGGCCCAGAAATCGATCACGGTGAGCCTGGTCCCCTTCAGATCGTCATATTCCTTCCATTGGTTCGATAGGTCCTTGAGCCTGAAATAGGGCTCCTGGGCGTTCATCCCGGGAACCAGGGGTCCAAGGAACAACACCATCAAAAACAAACTGATAATACCTCTTTTCACGATGAAGCTGTTTAGCCCTTTAGACGAGCCCGGACTCCAGACCTTACACTTTTGGTGCAAAAATTTATTACCTTTATTGAAGAAGAACCAAAACACAAAGGCTTATGAAGAATTTAGTAGGTATTGTATTACTGTCACTGATTGTCTCTTCCTGTAACTTATTCCAGAAGCCATCAATGACACAGGAGCAAGTTGATGCTATGGTGGCAGAGAACTCTGCTCTGAAATCGCAGCTTACAAAAAGCAAGGACTTGGAAGATCAGCTGGCAATGGCCCGAATGCAGCTGGACGAGGCCATGCTGAAACTCTCTGCCTGTGAAGAAGGTGCCATGTCGAAGGTTCACATTATCACCGGGGCCTTTAAAATCAGCTCCAATGCGGATGATTTTTCTGCAGTTATGAAAAGCTCGGGTTATGATGGAGCCATCATTCCGGGACCTTATAACTTTAATCTTGTAACGGCCAGTTCACACGAATCCATCAACGCAGCTCTCAATGCCCTGGCTCCCATACGGGAAAATGTCATTTTAACTGCCTGGATCTACATCGAGTAGGAAAACAAAAGTTAAAATTCAGCTGTAGAAAGTTAAATATTTACGGGCTCTAACTGCCGCTCATAATGAATAGGGGCTGGAATTCAAAACTCTTGAAATGCGGCCTTAACCTTTCAGTGTTGTAGTGCTTCTTCACATCTACCAACTTCTTACTGCTGGTTACCACATCAAGCGGCGCATTATCATAACGCCCGTTCCTGAGCACCACAAGCCGACCATGGATCCCTTTTAATATGAGGTCCAGAGCAAGGTTTCCATAGGCCATAGGGACAATAGAATCAATGGCGTCGGGATCTCCTCCGCGAACCAGGTAACCCAGATGCTGACTTATGACATTAATGGGAATACCATTGTTGAATTGAGCTGACTTCGTTTTAATAATGTCAGCAACAGCCGTTCCAATACCTCCCAGTTTGGCATGACCGTAGGCATCCTTGTCCCCAGCCTTAAACATCATCTCCTCCATACCCTGGAAAGTAGCTCCTTCTGAAACAAGGACCACAGAATAGTTGCTGGGATTTTGAATCCGGTCCTCAACCAAAAGCTCGGTGAGCTTGGTTACATCAAACTGATGTTCCGGTATCACACACCGGTTTGCCGCTCCGGCCATGGTGGGAAGCATCGCGGTAAATCCTGCATAACGGCCAAAAACTTCCATGACCAGAATCCTTTCGTGGGATCCGGCCGAGGTGCGAAGCGTATTGGTCATGTTAATGGTTCTGGTTACACAGGTACTGAAACCAATGCAATAGTCGGTTCCAGGCACATCATTATCCATCGTTTTGGGAATGGCAATCACCTTGAAGCCCTCCTGGTATAGACGAACGCCATAACTGAGGGTGTCGTCACCGCCAATGGGAATCAAGTAGTCTATTCCAAGGAAGCTAAGGTTTTCAAGCACCTCGGGAGTGAGATCATTGACCTCTTTCTTGTAGATTGATCTAAGATGTAAAGGTACATCTTCCTGTTTGATCCTGCTGGGATTTACCCTTGAAGTATGCAGGAATGTACCACCGGTCCGGCCAGCCTTATTGACAAGCTGCTCGGACAGGATCATGTAGTGCTCAGAGTTATCAGCTCCCTTTTCCCTTATGATTTCAGTTATACCTGACCATCCCTTTCGAAGCCCGATCACCTGGTATCCCTCCCGCAGGGCACGAATGGTAACCGCACGTATGGCAGGATTTAATCCTGGTACATCACCACCACCGGTTAAGATTCCAATGGTTCCTTTTTTCCCAATCCCGCTAGCCATAATTTTTTATTTTAAAAGTAACTCAATAATTGATATAAATCAATGGTGCCCGGGACAAAAAAAACCTAAGTTCCTAATCCCATTCAAGGATTTTCAGGAAATCGTACTCTTCAGGATCTTTAACATATTTCTTTGCCTCCCTGTAATCCGCCTTGGTGATGTAATGCAGGTTGTTCCTGAATATTACCTGAACCTGTTCAGATTCAACATTCACAAGACGGGGCTTTACCTTTCCCTGCTTATCCTGCACATCTTTTAAATAGAGGGGAGTGATATTCCCGGCACGGTCTATGGTTGTGATGCATCCGGTTTCACCCCTGGAAAACAGGTTGTATACACCCAGTCCCAGTCGGGTTGCATAGGATAAATCATAGGCAATGGGCCTGCAGCAGCGTAATTCATAACCGATCTCTTCGGGACGGCTTTTTACGTTGATCCGCAGATCCTTCATGTGTGTCTGCACAAGCATATTAAAAATGTGCGACTTACTTACGTTACCCAACTCGGGATGGCCATGGTCATCATAGGTAAAGTTGATCCCTGTGTCGATGATCTCCTCATCACTCATAAAATGGAATACACCCTCACTGATAATGGCCGCACCATAATCGATCCCCAGGATCCTTCTCTTCACCATGGACGAAATAACCATTTTGGTGATCTTGTCAAAAGTGATTTTTGTTTTATTGAACATTTCAGGAATGATAATCATGGGGTAATGACAGGCAGCACCGATACCAAAGGCAAGGTGACCCGCTTCGCGACCCATGGCGCTAACAACAAACCAGTTTCCGCTGGTCCGGGCATCTTCATAGATGGTAGTGCAAATACGAGAACCCTCCTCTTTTGCAGAATGATAACCGAAAGTGGGGGTTCCCTCCGGAAGAGGCAGGTCATTATCAATGGTTTTGGGTACATGAATGTTCTTCACATTCATTTCCTGCTTGGCCAGGAATTTAGCCAGACGGTTTGCTGTTGAGGCCGTATCATCACCTCCAACGGTAACCAGCAATTTAACATTATTCTTTTTAAAGAAGTCAACCTTAAACTCGTCATCCTTAGGCTTATAGCGACTCATCTTCAGGGCAGAGCCACCCCGATTGTAAATCTGGTCGGCATATTCGAAATCGAGATATTCAAATGCAGGCTCATCTGCAAACAGGCTTTTATACCCACCATTGATACCCAGCACATTATATCCATTATTTAAAAATATCTTGGTCACAGAACTAACTACCGTATTGATACCAGGGGCAGGTCCTCCTGCGCAAAGTATTGCTATTGCTTCTTTCATCTTTAAAAATTGTTATAGAATTACTGAACGAACTGACTTATTGTAAAATTGAGCCGTGAAATTACATAAAATTGAAAATATAGCCCCTAGAAATGGTCTAAATTAATGCTATAATATTACTAATTTTGTGAAAGTTAATCCTCACAATGGAAAATCAGTCCAATATCACTACTAAATTCCATAATTTCTTTCTGACCAGGTGGATCAGAACACTGCTGGTATGGATTCTGATTGTCCCGGTAAAAATTTATCAGTGGGTGATCTCTCCCTGGCTCCCCAAAACCTGTCGTTACGAGCCCAGCTGTTCTCAATACGCCATCGAAGCGCTTCGAAAACATGGCCCTATCACGGGATTGTTGCTGGGAACAAAACGGATTCTTAGTTGTCATCCCTGGGGCGGACACGGTCATGATCCGGTCCCTCCCCGAGGCACGCCATTTTTTTCTTTATTTAAGAAACAGAAGCATGAAAATTAGTACCCTGACCATTTTCCTCATAATACTGTTCACCTCCTGTGTTCAGCAGGGTGAATCAAGCCCAGGAAAGCCAATTGTCAGTGTTTCGATACTGCCTCAGAAATACTTCATTGAGGAGCTGGCCGGGGAGAAGGTGATTGTGAATGTCATGGTACCCCCGGGAGCCAGTCCGGCCACCTATGAGCCCTCTGTTTCTCAATTGAGTCAACTGGATAAGTCGGCCATCTACATGAAGATGGGATACCTGGGCTTTGAATTGAGCTGGATGGATAAGATTCGCTCGGTAAACCCTGAAATTCAAGTGATCGACCTTTCAGAAGGTGTGGAACTCATATTTAGCCGGGAGGGGGGCGATGAGAAGGCGCATCATAGACATGTTCACGCTCATGCTGGAGTTGATCCACACATTTGGATGTCGGCCAGAAACGCTAAGATAATAGTTAATAACATGTCCGGATCACTCAAAGGCTTATTGCCCGGGGACTCTGTTCAAATTGCAGACAGGCAATCGGCTTTGTTAAACAGACTCGATTCTCTGGACAGGGAAATAGGAAATTTACTTGCCGGGTCAGAAGGAAGAAGTTTTATGATCTATCACCCTTCTCTCTCCTATTTTGCAAGAGATTATGGCCTTGAGCAGCTCTCCCTGGAATGGGAAGGCAAAAGCCCTTCGCCTTCACATATGAAGCATTTAACAGACCAGGGAAGGGAACGCCAGATTTCCTCCATATTGATCCAGCTTGAGTTCGATAGTAAAAATGCCACAGTTCTTGCCTCGGAGATTGGAGCAAAAATTGTAAGCATAAATCCGCTTGATGAATCCTGGCCTGTCCAGATGATGCATATAGCTACAAAACTGGAGGAGCAATGGTAAAAGAAATTCCGATTGTTGAAATCAGAGACCTTGACGCAGGTTACCAGGGGAACAGGGTGTTGAACAAGGTTTCCCTCTCCATCATGGAACGCGATTTTATTGGAATAATCGGACCAAACGGTGGAGGGAAGACCACCCTTATTAAAGTGCTCATGGGAGTGATGAAACCTCTGAAAGGAAGCATTAAGTATGGCATAGACAGATCAGAAATAGGCTATCTCCCCCAGGGCAACCAACTGGATGAACGTTTTCCCATTACAGTTCGCGAGGTTGTGGCCTCGGGCTTAAAAAGCAACATGCAATCGGCTTACAGATTAAATAAGGCCGGAAAGGACCAGCTGGACCAGACATTGCATATTACGGGCCTGGAATTACTTCAAAACAGACCTATCGGAGCGCTTTCAGGGGGAGAATTGCAACGTACATTGCTGGCCAGGGCAATAGTCTCCTCACCCAGGCTCCTGGTTCTCGATGAACCGGACACCCATGTGGACAACCGTTTTGAAATGGAGCTGTACCACCTTCTGAGGGATCTTAATAAGACCATGACCATTCTCCTTGTCTCTCACGATATCGGAACCATCTCACCCTATATAAAATCCATTGCATGCGTAAACCGTGATTTACACTACCATGCATCCAACGAAATAAATGAAGAACAGTTAAAGGTTTATAATTGTCCCATTGAAATCATTAGCCATGGAACAGTTCCACACAGGGTGATGAAAACTCATAAGCATTAATACCATGGATATCATCGAACTGTTCACTTACGGATTCTTCAGAAATGCATTTCTTTCGGCACTCCTTATGTCCGTGGCTTGCGGAATTATCGGAACTTATATTGTATCCCGGCGGATGGTCTTTATCAGCGGGGGAATCACCCACGCCTCCTTCGGTGGCGTGGGGCTCGGATACTTTCTGGGAATCCCCCCCCTTGCAGGGGCAGCTGTTTTTGCTATCCTTGCGGCGCTGGCTACCGAAAATCTCACTCGTAGT
>JAOZLK010000385.1 GCA_029934875.1 Bacteroidales bacterium
AGCATTTTCAAACCACTCCAGATCTTCAGGATTCGCATAGATATACGGCAGAAATTCATCAGGTACAGCTGTCTCTTCGGGACTCCGGACATTGCACCCATACATCGATACCAGAAAAAGCAGGATTGGAAATAATTCTTTGATTCGTTTCATAATTCTAAGAAGTAGATGATAGACGGAATAATATTACAAAAAAAATCAAATCGCTGTAATCGAAACAGACAATCTGAACGCTGATTTACCTCTTCTGAACGAAGATTCATCCTAATTGGAATTCAAATTCGCTTTATTTGTATTTTATACTAAACATGATAAAACGATTACTTGCTGTTTTGACGGTGTTGAGTGCTGTTGCATTCTCAATTGTCCAGGCTCAGGATAAGCCAAATATTCTATTTATAGCCGTGGATGATTTGAATTGTGATTTTGGAGCTTATGGCAATCCGCTTGTGAAAAGCCCAAGTCTGGATGAGCTTGCTGCCGAAGGGGTTCTTTTTACGAATAATCATGCCCAACAAGCTGTTTGTGGTGCTTCAAGAGCAAGCATGTTAAGCGGTTTTACGCCCGAGCATACCGGGATTACCAGTTTCCGCATATACTTGCGAGATCTGTATCCTGATGTTATAACCTTACCCCAGTTTTTCAAGAATAATGGCTACCATACCGCAGGGATGGGGAAGATTCATGACCCAAGAAATGTTTCTCTTACCGATCAGGTTGACCTGATCAGCTGGACCGAATTTATTGATATTGAAGGAAACAGATATGTTACATCAAGCGGGAAACCGCTTACTGAGATGGCCGATGTGGATGACAATGCTTACACGGATGGACGCATAGCAGAGGAAGGAATCAGGCAGATAGCAAAGCTGTCCGGTGGAGCCAATCCGTTTTTTATTGCAGTTGGTTTCAAAAAACCCCATTTACCCTTTACAGCACCAAAAAAATATTGGGATCTGTACGATCGTGACAGCATATCACTGGCTCCATTTCAGGAATTTGCAGAAAACGACCTGGAGTTTGTGCACAACCCCGGAGCCGAACTCAGAAATGGTTATGATGATGTACCAGCAGAGGGTATTTTTCCCTCAGATCTGCAAAGAGAATATATCCACGGCTATTACGCCTGTGTATCCTACATAGATGTCCAGGTGGGAAAACTGATTAAGGAGCTAAAACAACAGGGCGTTTACGACAACACCATCATTGTATTGTGGGGTGACCATGGTTTCTCCCTTGGCGACCATACCAACTGGGGAAAGCACACCAATTTCGAATATGCCACCCGTTGTCCGCTCATCATTAAAGCACCCGGAAAGGTTCAGGGAGATATCAATCAGTCTCCATCAGAACTGCTTGATATCTATCCAACCCTGATCGAACTTGCCGGATTTGAGATTCCTGACACCCTGGATGGCAACAGCCTTGTACCCATACTTGATGGTACAAGCGACGAGGTCAAAGCTTTTGCAATAAGTCAGTTTAAAAGAGGAGGGAAAAAGGGCTTTTCCCTGCGATCTGAATATTATCAATATGTGGAATGGAGGAACGATGACGTAGCGGATCATCTCCAACTGTTTAACTTCGTAAACGACCCCTATCAGACCAATAATTTCTATAGCTCACCTGAAGGAGCAGAGTTGGTAGATACATTTTCATTAAGATTGAGCACCTACCTTGAAACAGGTGAAAACACCACCCCCCTAATCCTGACAGAAGATACTGACAGCCTGGGCCTCTACAGAAATTATCACCATGTTGAGTTCAGCATATATGAAGATTACAAGCATCAAATCATTCCGGTAAAAGATGTGAAAATTAGTATTGACAGGCTTAAGCTCCCTACCAGCAGTAAGGGCTATGCAGCTTTACAGCTGCAACCCGGGAATTACAGCTATTCACTTGAAAAGCAAAATTACTTCTCAAAGGATAATCATTTTCTCTTGTCAAATGACACCATAATTATTGATACGCTGAAAAGAAGGCTTATAAATGCTACCCTTGCCTTCAGCGTAAAAAACGATAATACCCCGGTAATTAATGCTGAAGTTGCCGTAAATGAAACTGTGGAATTAACTGATTCATCAGGATTAGCCTCTTTCTATGACTTGCCTCTTGACTCTGTGTATGATTATTCTATTACAAAAGAGAATTATGAAACCCGCAGCGGGACCATGGTCCTGAGAAACGATACAACTGTAGATATTGAACTGGATATTTTAAGGTATAATCTTGAATTTCAGATAATTGAAAAGTCTACCCAAGAGCTTGTGACCGGGGCACATATCACGATTGGTGATAGTACCGGACTATCTGACATCTCAGGTATTGCATCATTTTTAAACTTCCCTGCGGGTAATTACGAGTACACCATTGAAGAAGAATCGCATCAGAATTATGATGGAAATCTTCATCTGACCGCTGATACGTCTGTTGTTATTGAGTTAAACTGGCATACCAATATGCTTCAATCAGAATCTGATCAGGTCCTGATTTATCCAAACCCCGCAACAAGTGAACTCAAGGTCCGTTCCCCATTTCCGCTTACCCGTGTTTACATAACAGATATCTGTGGCAAAACTATATCTCAGGAATCCTGCTCCAGCGAAACAAGCATTTCCCTTGATATCACTTTTCTTGCAAGCGGACTCTATTTTATTGGGATTGAAAACAGGAGTCTGAACAGGAAACATCAGGAAATAATAACTAAACAATAATGATCACTGAAATCAAAACCATAATGCAAGGCAGAATGATCGTGAAAGCTATCATCTTAACATTGGCTGTCCTTGTGATTAAACCTGTAAATTTATATGCGCAGTTAGGATTCTTCTCAGAATACTGGCAGCCTAAAACCATTGAATCTCCGTCGTTTATTGAAAAGGCAAAGCCTGAGAATTTGCCCGAGTCGGTTATTTCCGTTAATGTCAATGACACCATTCGCCTTATATCTCCATATGTTGGAGGCTATAACCTGAATACCTATAACGGCGGGAAGATGTATGATAAACCTTTTTTACTTGAAAATATCCGGAACCTGGATCTTCCATTTTTTCGCTACCCGGGAGGCTCAGGATCAATGGTGTACTTCTGGGAACATTCTAAGCCTGATGGTCCTGATGATGTGGATACATACATTGTTAAAGGTGAAATAAAGACAGCGCTTAAATGGGGCGATGACCCAGGTAAAGATTACCTCTCTCTTGACAATTCATATATTTTAAGAGACTCTTGTCAGAATGAAGGAATCCATGTAGTAAATTATTCCTATGCCCGTTATGGACGCTCCGAACATCCTGTTCAGCAGGCAGCACACTATGCCGCCGATTGGGTGCGGTACGACAATGGAAGAACAAGATTCTGGGAAATTGGAAATGAAACTTATGGTGCATGGGAGGCCGGATACATTATTGATACCAGTCTCAACCTCGATGGTCAGCCAGAACAGATTACAGGAGCATTATATGCACAACATTGCCTGGTTTTCCTGGACTCCATGAGAGCAGCAGCAGCAGAGATTGGCGCTGAAATAAAAATCGGTGCAACCTTAGGTTTCCAGGAGAAAAGGTCTGAATGGGATATTCCGGTTCTCCAGGTTCTTGGAGATAAAGTGGATTTTTACATTGTTCACGAATATTTCGGAAATGGACAGGATGCAGATCCCTGGGAAGTACTTGAATCTATTGATGTTTTTTATGAACAGAAAGCACACATTGATCATTTGAAAAACCAGTATTGTGACAGCTATGTGCCCCTGTTCTGACAGAGTGGAATACCCGATATTCCGGAAGTTATCAGAATGTTTCCTGTACAAATGGAATGCATAATTTACTGGGGCTAAAAGGAATTATCAATGAAGGATTTGGCTTGTCCTGCAAATGGAACCTGATATGGCGATTCAACGATGGAGAGACCCACGGACTGATCTCCAGCGAAAAAGATAATCCTGCAATAGAAGGGATTCCAAAATACTCACCCAGAGCCCCCTACTTTTACATGGATCATTTTAAGAAGTTTCTTGGCGATGTTTCAGTGAATAACAGTACCGGACAAACAGACAGTATCGATATTTTTAGTTCGGTTTTTCAATCGGGACATTCAGGAATAGTCATTCTGAACAGGGCGAAAACATCCAAAAATATAGCATTGAATATGAATGACTATATTTTAGGTGACAGGTATTATTGG
This sequence comes from Bacteroidales bacterium, assembly GCA_029934875.1. Classification (GTDB taxonomy): domain Bacteria; phylum Bacteroidota; class Bacteroidia; order Bacteroidales. The sequence goes on from JAOZLK010000385.1 coordinate 4,189, forward strand.
TACACTTTAACTTCGGATGATGGGGATCCCTTTTCACGGAAGGTAAAGATAAACGGGCAAAGCAATCTTGACTATGATGCCGGTGGCCCCCTGAATTATAATGATATTGAGGCATGGTCGGCAAACACCTCAGATGGTGTTCGTCTTGAACTTCCTCCTTTTTCTGCAACATTTGTACTGACCGAGGGCACATCAGCAGCTCCGGCAAGCAAATACAATGCTACTTTCAAAGTGTACGAGAGAAATAATGACTCAGTTCTCCCCCTTCAAAATGCAATTGTAAGCGTAGGTCAATCCTATTACATTACAGATGTTGATGGTGAAGTTACAGTTCCACTGGCCTCAGGCGACTATGAGTATAAAATTCAAAAAGAGGCTTATGAATCTATATTGAGTGGATTTAATCTATCTGAAGATATGACCATTGAGGATACAATTGTCGCTGAAAGGTATTCAGTAACTATTCAGCTGTTTGATGCTGGAAGCAGCGATCCGATAGAGGGTACTTCAATCGAGCTGGACGGGCAAACACTTTTGTCAGATGCTGAAGGAAGTGCAATTTTCAAGGACTTAAATTTCGCTACATACGATCTGATTATTTCTGGAAATAAATACAATGCACAGTATGTCGTGGAGGTCTGGTCCGACAGCATTTTCAATCTATACCTGGATGAATCTGAATATGGAGTTATTTTTCTGGTGACTGACAGCCAAAGTCATGATCCGATCAGATATGTAAAAGTGGTGATCAATGGTGAACAGACATATACATCAATCACCGGCGAATCATCATTCATGTTGAAGTATGACACCTATGATTACAGTCTGT
>JAOZLK010000386.1 GCA_029934875.1 Bacteroidales bacterium
CCAGCGCGTCTACCAATTCCGCCATCCGGGCATCAAGAACGGTAGTTGCTATTTTAATGTGTCCTGCAATTCTTAGAAGCGATGCAAATTTAAACAAAAATGCCAAACTATTCCATGACAGTCTTCATAGCATCCTCCACATCGCCAGGAGAACTCATTATTTTGGTAAAGGTACCCATGGTAAGTTCGGGCCAGTGGACAGCAAACCGGAAGCGACCATGAAGCATGCTGGCTTTGTTATGCTCCAAAATAATCTCATATGGCATTGCAGCCACATGACCTTCACCGATGATTGGAAGAAAATGGGCCTCCCCCTCTTCCGGATCTGAAAGAGCAATGCCAAACACAGCGATTTTAGCCTCTTCATCTATAAGCTCGTAGACTTTAGCCGTATTGCCATTAAGGGCGGAGAGATTCTCACGAATTAGTGCCAATCCCGAATCAAAAGACTCAAATTCAGCAAGTTCAATCTGTTTCTCAAAATTTGGCATCCCGGCCATATAGCGGTATTTTTTGAGATCCTTCACTTCCTCATCTCCTCCAAAGGGAATGGACAGGCTTCCCACCGCCTCAAGATCCTTTTTAATGGATTCTGAAATAGAAACAGCCGAGCTCTGGAAATCAGAATCATCCATCAGCTCCCGGAAATAAGCATAAAACAGGTATTCGGGGTTCAGGAGCGAAATGTTAATCGAGTCACCCTCATCTATAAAGCCAACTTTCATTGCTGCGGCCAACATTCCCTGCTCGGGTGCTTGCTTACAAAGATCTATCAAATCCTTGCTGGTGAAGGCTACAACGTACAGGTCCGGATTGTTCCCAGGTGGGTATTCCCCTAAGATTTCATAGCCACTTTCTTTCAAAACCGAAACCACCTCATCCCTGGCGTCGGTAAGCGATCCGGAAAACTCTGCGATTTGCAAATAGGGTGCGATCCCCAGAATAAGGCTGCTGCCTAAAAACATTAGTACACTGAAGAAAAGAGTACGTTTCATAACTGCATCAATTTTAGGTTTATGGAATGGATCAAATATAGATCATAAGAAGCTCACTGCAGAAAGCAGCCTACTGATATATATCAGTTAGGGCTTTGTTAGAAAGCATAAAAAAAAGGATGCCATACAGACATCCTTTTTTTTCTCGAGCGGGAAACGGGACTCGGACCCGCGACCCCGACCTTGGCAAGGTCGTGCTCTACCAACTGAGCTATTCCCGCAAATGGATTGCAAATATAATACTGATATTTGATATCTGCAATATTAACTACAATCCTGACAGCTTTTTGATCTCGTTCAGCTTATTAAGGGCCTCTATGGGTGTTAGGTTATTGATATCCAGGTCGGCAATCTGGTCCCGGATCTGCTTCAGAACGGGATCGTCAAGCTGAAAAAAGCTCATTTGCATGCCTTCACGCTTACCGGCAATGTCTTTAACCGGCTTGCTCAGGTTTTTCTCTCCACCTGTTTTCTCAAGTTCCAGCAGGATTTCATTGGCCCTTTTCACCACGCTGCGTGGCATACCGGCCATTTGGGCCACATGGATACCAAAACTATGCTCGCTGCCACCAGGAACCAGTTTTCTAAGGAAAATTACCCGGTCATCCAGCTCTTTGATTGACACATTGAAATTCCGGATTCGGGAAAAGTGAGCAGCCATTTCGTTCAATTCATGGTAATGGGTGGCAAAGAGGGTTTTAGCCTTTCCCTCTGGCTGCTCATGAATGTACTCCACCATAGCCCAGGCAATGGAGATTCCGTCGTAGGTACTGGTCCCCCGTCCTATTTCATCAAGGATAACAAGACTGCGTTCCGACAGGTTATTTAAAATGCTGGCAGCTTCGAGCATCTCCACCATAAATGTAGATTCTCCAAGAGAAATGTTATCGGATGCACCCACCCTGGTAAAGATCTTATCCACCCACCCGATACGGGCCGAACTGGCCGGCACAAAACTTCCCACCTGCGCCATCAGGGTAATCAGGGCTGTCTGCCTCAAATAGGCTGATTTACCCGACATGTTGGGTCCCGTAAGGATTACGATTTGCTGATCACTGTCATTCAGTTTAACATCATTGGTCACATATTCCTCATCAGCAGGTAACTGCCTTTCAATAACCGGGTGTCTTCCTTCAATTATCTCAATGCTGGTCGATTCATTAACCTCAGGCCGACAGTATGAGTACTCCAGGGCAATCTTTGCAAATGAAAGCAGGCAATCGAGCCTGGCAATCAGGGATGCATTCATCTGGATGACTTCCACCGAGGAAGAAATACCCAGAATCAGCTCCTGGAAAATCTTTGCTTCCAGGACAAGGCACTTCTCTTCTGCACCCAGGATTTTATCCTCGTAAGTCTTTAACTCCTCTGTAATATACCGTTCGGCACTCACCAGGGTCTGTTTCCTGATCCATTCCTCCGGCACTTTATCCTTGTGGGTATTACGTACTTCAATGTAGTACCCGAAAACGTTGTTAAATGCAATTTTAAGGCTGGAAATACCAGTGCGCTCCATCTCCCTTTGCTGCATTTTCAAAAGATATTCCTTCCCTGAATGCATGATCTCCCGCAGCTCATCCAGTTCGGAGGAAATCCCTGAAGCGATCACACCTCCTTTATTGAGCTGTGCCGAAGGCTCTGCTGCGATCTCTCTTTCAATCCGGTCCCTCACCTCAACACAGGGATCGAGCTGTTCAGCAAGCTTTTGAAGGGAAAGCTCCTCCGATTGGGCACACTGCTCTTTCAGGGGTTCCAATGCAATAAGTGAATTTTTCAATTGAACCAGTTCCCTGGGCTGAATCCTTCCCACAGCCACCTTGGAAATGATCCGCTCCAGGTCCCCAATCTGCTTGATTTTCTCAGTCAGAAAGATCCTCAGTGACTCATCGTCCCGGATTTGTTCCACCATGTTATGACGTTCCCTGATCAGCAGCACATCTTTAAGGGGAAGTGAAATCCAGCGCTTGAGCAAACGGGCACCCATTGGGGTAAGGGTCTGGTCCATCACATCAATAAGGGTTCGGGCTCCCTCATAAAAGGCTGAAAATATCTCCAGGTTTCGAATGGTAAAACGATCGAGCCACACATAGTGGTTTCGCTCTATCCTTGAAAGCTTTGAAATATGGGCAGTTTTTGAATGCTGCGTCAGATCGAGATACTGAAGGATGGCACCACTGGCAATAATCCCATGCAGCATATCCTGAACCCCAAAGCCCTTCAGGTTTTTTGTGCTAAACTGCTGGTGTAATTTTTCCCTGGCATTATCTTCAGTGTAAACCCAGTCGTCGAGCAAAAAGGTCTGGTAGTCATTGCCAAATGAATCAAAGAAGCCTTCCTGGTGACTTCTCTGAACAAGCACCTCCCTGGGGCCGAAACTATTCAATAACTTATCCATAAAGGCCCGATCGCCCTGGGTAGTTAAAAATTCACCGGTGGATATATCCAGGAAAGCAATTCCGTTCATCTGACGGTCGAGGTACACGCTTGCCAGGAAATTATTCTTACGGTTATCGAGAACATGATCGTTAAAGGTAAGGCCCGGGGTCACCAACTCGGTAATTCCACGCTTAACAATCTTTTTCGTGAGTTTGGGATCCTCCAGCTGCTCACATATGGCCACCCGCTCACCGGCACGAACCAGTTTGGGCAGGTAGGTGTCCAGGGCATGATGGGGAAAGCCTGCAAGTTCAACGAAAGAGGCCGCTCCATTGGCCCTGCGGGTAAGAGTTATCCCGAGGATTCCGGCCGCCTGAATGGCATCTTCACCAAATGTTTCATAGAAATCACCCACCCTGAAAAGAAGAATTGCATCAGGATTTTTTGCCTTCACAGAGTAGTACTGCTTCATTAAAGGCGTCTCGACGATATTTTTAGGTGCAGCCAATGCTATGCTTTGATTTTCAAAAATAGCTTAATTGATTCAATCCCCCGGCTCAATCATAAAAAAACCGCCTCACCCCTGGTGGTAAGACGGCCTTAAAGAGTTTAAAAAGATACTAAAAGCTGAGGTCTACGCCAATAGCAATAATCATGTTGTCTTTACCATAAGTTGTGTTATAAGGCACTGCTTGTGGAAAGCCCATTGGTGTGTAGCTACCAGGCTCCGTGTAGTCTTCATACATGGTTAAGGCAACTCCGGCATTGATGGTTACCATTTCACCTATATCAACAAACACACCCCCGCCTACTGTCTGGCTCTTTAGCGCATAAGAGAGGTCTGACTGGTAGGTATCATTCACTCCATTATTTCCACCGGTATAACCTGCACTGACGCCCAGTATGCCAAGAAACTTATACTCCAGGCTGAGTGCCCAGGTATATCCATTTTCATCAATGGTCAATTCATTATCCACCTGTTCGCCAGTGGCATCAACATCTCCATAATAAGCAGACTTATCGAAGAAGTAGTTAAAACTTCCGGTAGCAGTCAAATTTCCAAGTATATTCCATTCTGCACCAAGTGCTAACATAGCAGGCAGATCGGCCCTTGTTTCTGCTCCATCGGGGAACATTCCCACATCGTCAACCTCTGTGTCGTTGGTCAGCACCATCTTGGTATGAAACTCATACTTGGCAGCAAGATTAATCTTCTCGTTCAGTTTGAAGTTCACCCCAATGATAGGTGCAAAGCCCGTTCCGCTCTGAGTAGCGTTCAAATACGCATCGGCAGTTGCTACATCAAGGGCAGCAGCAGTTCCTAGCAGTAGACCCACGGTACCTGCATCAAGTCCGGGTGAGGTAGACACAATCTCCAGGTAGTCGCCTGGAGGCATGGTGCCTCCAGCTGCTGGATTCGCAGGTGCGGCATCAATGCTAACTCCAGTCAATGCTCCTTCATAACTGTTGCTGGCCGTCACCAGGCGACCTCCAAGAGCCACAGAAATCATATCGTTGATGGCATAGGTGGCACCAAACTGGTAGCCCATATACATAGACGATCCATTAAAGGAGGCATTCATGTTATACCCGGTGATATTACGGAACATTGGATCAGGATAACCAGCACCGGTATATCC
>JAOZLK010000387.1 GCA_029934875.1 Bacteroidales bacterium
CAGCTTTCGGAAGGTATCCAAGCTGCCTCCCAGATCAGGGGCAGGCGTGGGAGGATTTTCCGGCATAAACAACTTCTCATGACTGAGAATGATTCTCTCCTTTAAAGGAAAGCCCATAACAAGGGCCCCAAAGGTCCCATTGCCGGTAATCATAGCCTCTTCCCATTTTGTTGCGGGAAGGTTACTTACATAACCATGTGCTGGCTTTTCAATCAGCAGGTTCTCTACATCCCCAACAATGTTTTTGGGGTCTGATGTGCTTGCAGTGCTGTTGCATTTTATGCAGGTAAATAAAACGGCTAAAATGATTGCCAGGGCCTGTAATTTTGGTTTCATGATAAAGTTGTCAGATTGGAATTTAAAAAGAAGAGGCTGCCTTTGTCGGACAACCTCTTCAATACAAATTTTATAAAGTATTATTCAACGATTAACTTCTGAATGGATTCTCCTGACTTTACAAAGTAAAGACCCGATTCCAGGTTGGAGATATTGATCATGCTGCCATCCTGAACATCCTTCTCGCTTCGAACCAGCTGGCCTACAGCATTGAAAATCTCAAGATCCCTCATGCTTGTTGATTTAATCCTGATTTGCCCTGAAGCAGGATTTGGATATACCTCAAAACCCAGAGAAGTCTCTGATCTTTCAAGCGATGTTGAAGTCAGTTCGAAAAGCTCTGTGACATCATCAGCTGAAAGTGCTGAACCATACATCCGGAAATCATCCATTACTCCAGTAAAATAGGGCCATTGGTTTTCTTCAGCTTCATCCGCCGGCCATCCGCTGTTTGAGTATCCAACCTTCAATACAAACTCTTCAACCGGGGTATCTGGTGGGTCATCATAATCAGTCACTCCGATCGCCCCCGTTGTAGACTGTGCTACACCATCAACATAAACGACCTGTAGTGGCGTCTCAATGTCATTTGACAGGACCACGTGGTGCCAGGCTCCGTCGTTTATTTCTGTTTCCACCGGGAAAAGGTCAACCCAACCCACGTCAAAAGTGGGAGCGCCTGACTCAAATCCCCAGAAGAGGGCCTGGACCGCAGCCATATGAGGATCGTTTCCTGTCTCTTCATCCTCGAGAGGTCCGTTGCCTTCTGCTGGAGTTCCTGACCAGGATGACCACGAGAACAGGGTGCCTCCTGCTGCGTCTGTCTTGACCCATGCAGCCCAGGTATAATTGTTGGCCTGGGCACTCAGGACTCCATCATTGAGATCCATGATGATGTATTGCAGCCCGTCGAAAGATGCAGCACCTGTTCCGATTTTTGCATCGGTACTGTATTCAGCAGTGGGTTCTGCCTCATCATAAGCCATATCCTGATCATTGAGTGCAATGTCGTCTTCATCCTCAAAGTCCAGGTGCAAAAGCAAAGGCTGGTCATCCAGTTGAGCATAGATTGCTGAAACCAGAAAAATAGTTAAGAACGATAGTAAAACTTTTTTCATGAGCTGATAATTTTGATTGGTTAATAATATTTAGCGAACAAAAGATATGGAATAATGACACATGAAACAATGATTTTACATTTAATTCTTAACTTTAGAAAGTAAGGATTATGCAATAAATATCTGTAATGATTTGTTAATCAATTAATTTCTCCATTATGAGTAATCGTAAATATTACGTCTTAGTTTTAATCTTCATGTTTTCAGTGTTTTATGTGAGTGGTCAGGAGTCGGAAATTGCGGCCCAATGGAGTTTTGAAAATTCAGCAGATGAAACGATATCAGGGGCTGAATTCGAGATTACCGGACTCGCAAAATTCGTGCCCGGGGTAAAAGGCAGCGCCATAAAGTTTGATGGGTTTTCATCATTTGTGGAAGGTACCTTCTTCCCTGAGGAAGAGGAAGGGCAAGAGGAGGAAGAGGAGGAGGAGGGCGTCGGGCTACCCAGGGCGCTCAGTATAGAAACATGGGTTTCTCTGGGTGCTTATCCATGGAACTGGGCTCCCATTCTTACCATTGGGAAATACAAAGTGACCGGATTCTATTTCGGCATCGATTCCAGGGGGTGTCCGGGATTCCATGTTTCGGATGCCACCTCTGTATGGCATGAATGCAATGCACCGGTTAATCCGGAAACCAAGGCGGGAATGGAGCTTCATCAATGGTACCACGTAGTTGGTACCTATGATCCCCGGGAGGGATTAGCCATCTACGTAAATGGTGAATTGGCCGGGACCTATAATGATTTTGAATTTGATTACGGGATCGCCTACAGCAACCTGGATGAAGGGTTCAGGATGGGGATGAACAGGGTAGAGCTGCCCCCTTCAGATCCCATCCGTGACTGGGCCACTTATCCCTCCAGGTACAGTTTGGACGGGATTGTTGACGAGCTGAAGATTCATAATATGGCCCTGGATGCAGATGAGGTAAAAAAGCTCTACACCAGTACCAAGCCGGAAAATCAGCCTCTGTTCGAAGCCCGTAATTTCCCCGGAGTGGAATCTTCCGGACGCTTTGGTGCCAATTACACCACGCTGGAGTACTATCCGGAGTGGGATGCGCTATGGCCATCGGGAGAGCACCTGGATGTGGTTGTTCAGTTTGACGATATGCCCATAAAGACCATGTTCTGGCGGGGAACCAGGTATTCGGCCTGTTGGGTTACAGAGAACGGCAAATGGATGGCCGACCAGAGTAGGGAAACCGGCAGTAACTGGTTCCTGGGTGAAGGCTCCAGGGACGACATGCCCACAGGTTGTATCGAGCATATGTCGGATGTGCAGTGCAGGAGTTCCAGGGTCTCGATCATCGAAAGCAATGAGGCGAGGGTGGTGGTAAACTGGAGGTACCTGCAGATGGATGTGAAATTTCGCCAGTTGGATCTCCCCAACAACACTGGATTCGGGGAGTGGGGCAATGAGTTATATTATATCTATCCCGACGGTGCAGGGGTGAGGAAAGTGCTTCCGGGACGGGGAGGGTGGCAGGAGACCATTCTTCTGAACGAGCCAGGAACCCGTCCGGAAGACAATATTGAACTGGATGCCTGCAAATTGCTGAACCTGGAGGGAGAGAGCAAGTCTTACACCTGGGAGCATGGTTACCCGGAGTTTGATCTTGAGGATGCAGTGATCCAGGTGATCAATCTCAAATCGGAGTATAAGCCCTTCCTGATCTTCAGGGAAGGGGGGGGATTTGAAGTCTTTAACCTGGAGGTGCGGCCCGAATATTCCCATTTCCCCTGGTGGAACCACTGGCCCGTGGCACAGGTGATATCCGACGGCCGAAGTGCATTTGCTCCTGACCGGGCAGCCCATTCTTCCCTCAGCTGGGGAGATCCCAATGGAGAAGCCGCACTCTATGGGATGACTAACCAGGGAGATGAGCATGTGCTTGCCCTGGCACGCTCATGGAACAATCCACCGGCACTCAATGCCGATGGGAGCTCATTTAAATCCCTGGGCTATGATTATACTCAGAGGGCTTATATGCTTGAAAGCGGGGATGAAGAGAGAGCCCTTGAGTTTACCCTGGAGGGCAGCACAAGATCGCCGGTATATAATCCGGCTTTTGTTATAGCCAATTGGCAGGGAGGGGATGTGCAGTTATTTGTGAATGGAAAAGAGGTGAAGGAGGGAAAAGGCTTTCGGCAGGGACTGGAATACCAGGTGGATGGATCGGCGGACCTGGTCGTGTGGGTGGAGATAAGCCATGAAAACCCCGTGCAATTTAAACTGTCCAATTAACCAGGACATCATCTAAAAACATAAAGCTTAAAAACCATGTTATTCAGAAAATTGTTCCTTTTACCCATTGCAATGGTCCTTTTCTCATCTTGCAGTGATCCTGCATCCGGACCCGGAGATTTTCAGGCATATTATGGCACTTACGAAGGAGGTGATAAGATTACGGGTGCTTATGCAGATGTGATCGTTCGCTTCCCTGATCAGAAACGTTTTGTGTTTTCAAGGGAGTCCAGCTACCTTCCAATTCTTAAGTTTAAGGGAAACGAATGGCATGTGACTGAGGTCATTGAGAGAAACGGGGATGGTGAAAACCTCCGTCCCGATAAAAATAACATCTACTCCTATGCCAGGATTATCAAGAATACAGCGGAGGAGATTCTCATTCACTGGCGCTATATTCCTGATTTCGACCGTCCTGATTTTACAGGGGTGGTACATGAATACTATTCAGTAAAACCCGATGGGAAAGTCACCAGGACCATCCAGCCGGGTCGTGACAAACTTGATGAGTTCAGTGATCCGGGAAACTACTATGTGGAAGAACTGCAACTAACTCACTCCGGGATCAAGCAGATATCATTTACTGAACCAGAGCAGGCGAAAGGAGTCTTGCCGGCCATAGAAGGGTCCCCGGTACTCGAGGGTAATGTGAGCGTCCCAGCACTCCATTGGGCCTTTGACGAGGGTATTTTGGAACGGTCTTTACAGATGAAGGATGTCACTGTAGAGAAGGCACAGGGTAAACGTTGCTCCATCGACGGAAATCTGACATTGTGGAAAAAGGGCGTGTCAGGATCAGCCCTGGCATTTGATGGTTATTATTCGAAAGTGAGTTTTAAAGGTGCCGAACCACCTCATGAACCAGCACCCTTTACACTGGAATCCTGGCTTGCATTGGGGGCATATCCATGGAAGGAAGGAGCCATTCTGGATATTACAAAAGATGGAGCTGGCGTTTACCTGGGGATATCCGACCTGGGACAGCTTATTTTTAGAATTTATGGGAAGAAACAGGAGCATACACTTGTTTCAGAAAAGGAGATCGCCCTGTACCAGTGGACACATATTGCAGCCACTTATTCAGAAGATAGAAATGAGGCCGCAATCTATATTGATGGCAAGGAGGCGGGCAGGCTTTCGATGGGTGGCGACCATCCCAAGCTGGTTTCGACGGATATCGTGATCGGGCTGAATAAGAGTCCTGAAAGAACCACCCAGCATGTATCCAGGGATTATCTGCCTGAGGATCGTACCCCGGAGGGGAATCAGCCCATGGTTTATGGAATTGAGGGCCTGATCGACGAGG
>JAOZLK010000388.1 GCA_029934875.1 Bacteroidales bacterium
TCTTGCCCTGGTTTTAAAAGTTCTGAGAAACAAAGGACAAAATGGAGAATCAAGGCTCAGGGAATATCATGTGTCGCACACCGGAGATGACAGTTATCCTGGAAGTATTTCGCAGCCCTTCGAAACCATTTCGAGGGCTGCGGAAGTAGCCCGGGCGGGAGATTCGATCACTGTCCACAAGGGAGTCTACCGGGAACGCATCAACCCGCCTCGAGGTGGATCAAGCGATACTGAAAGAATCATTTACCAGGCTGCTGAAGGAGATAAGGTGATTATTAAAGGATCAGAAGTGCTTAAGGGCTGGGGACAGCTGCAGAAGGATACCTGGCAGGTGATCATTCCCAATCGTTTTTTTGGGACTTATAATCCCTTCTCCACCCTGATCAGTGGCGATTGGTTCAATTCCAATAATCGTGAACACCATACCGGCGCAGTGTACCTGAATGGCCATTGGCTTTCGGAGGCCACAAAAAAGGAAGAGGTGATGGAGGCCCAGGGGAAAAATCCCCTGTGGTTTAGCATGGTGGATGACAAGAACACAATGATCTGGGCCCAGTTCAGGAATGTGGATCCGAATAAGGAGGATGTTGAAGTTAATGTACGTAAGGCAGTCTTCTATCCGGAGAAACCGGGTGTGAACTATATCACGGTTCGGGGCTTTACCATGGAGCATGCTGCAACTCCCTGGGCACCACCCACCGCAGAACAGATCGGTCTGATCGGCACCCACTGGTCCAGGGGCTGGATCATCGAAAACAATACCATCCGTTACTCGCTTTGTTCGGGCCTTACCCTTGGAAAATATGGAGATGAGTTTGATAATAGGTCCTCCAGCTCATCGGAGGGATATGTCGAGACGATCAGGCGGGCCCTGAATCACGGCTGGTCGAAGGAGAATGTCGGCCATCACCTCGTGCACGATAACCATATCTCCCATTGTGAGCAGGCAGGAATTGTGGGGTCCATGGGAGCGGCATTCAGTATAATTTCCGGCAACGAGATTCATGATATTCACATGCGACGCCTTTATAGCGGTATGGAAATGGGTGGGATCAAGATACATGGTGCCATTGATACCATTATCAGTCACAACCATGTTTATCGAACCTGGCGGGGAATCTGGCTGGATTGGATGGCCCAGGGTGCGCGTGTCAGCTGTAACCTGCTGCATGACAACGAGACGACTCAGGACCTGTTTATGGAAGTTAATCACGGACCCTTCCTCATAGATCATAACTTCTTCCTCTCGGCTAACTCACTCAACGATATATCTCAAGGCGGGGCTTACGCCCATAACCTGTTTGCCGGACGGCTTATTGCCTGGCCCAATTCACGCATTACACCCTATCATAAGGCCCATTCCACAGAAATAGCCGGTATGGAAACTTTCCCCGGAGGGGATATGCGCTATTACAATAACATTTTCCTCAGCCAGGAGAAGCCTGCGCCATGGCCGGAACGTATTCCTGAAGCCTTAAATACCCAGTCGTATTATGGCCTGGCAAGCTATGATAATGCAGCGCTGTCCGTGTACATGTCGGGCAATGTCTTTGTGGGCCAGGCGGAGTCCTCTGTACACGAGGAAAACCCCCTGGTTCAAGCGGGATTTGATACAGGGATAAAACTTACAGAAAGACATGATGCCTGGTATATCAGCATGCGTTTTCATGAAAAATGGGCCGGGAATGAAGGACCTGTCGTCAGAAGTGAAATGCTTGGAAAGGCAAAAATTCCGGACTTGGCCTTCGAAGACTCCGAAGGAAATTTTTACCAGCTTGACAGCGATTACGCGGGTAAAAACCGGAACCTGGAAAATCCCTACCCTGGCCCATTCAAAAAACAGAAGGAAGGGAAAGTGCTTCTTTGCGTCTGGCCGAATAAGGTGCACTAAATTTTAAATTGGATATAAATGAAAAAGCTTCGAAAATATTTACCTGTCCTGATATTGTTCTTCCTTTATTCCTGCGGAAGCAATTTGCCAGAAGCTAAATCCGTAGCTGAATCTCAAATCATGGGGAAGCGCTTTTTTACCTTTAATACCGTGGTTCGTGTCAACCAGATCGAAACTTCAAGGGATGAGGTCCGCGGCGAAGATGAATCGGCCATTCACAACCCGGCAGAAGCCCGTGTTTTTCGTGAAGCGGTGGAGAAAGCATGGCCGGGAGCCCGAATGACCTGGGCTTTCAGCTGGCTTGCCCTGAACGATCAGCGACCCAATTACAGGGATCTCAGGGAATTGATAGTTTCCTATCATAATAAATACGGGGATGAGATCACTTTTATACCCGGTGGGTATTTTGCCAATATGTATAATTCCAGGGAACAGGTGAACCGGGATTTACATGATGGATTGCAGCTGGTTTCAGAGATGGTTGGTGAGGGATACCGACCCAATAGTGTCATTGCAGGTTTTCTCTCCGCTGAGAATCTGAGCTACCTGGCCGAAAAGGAGGGGATCCATGTCTGCCAGGGCAATATCTGGAGTCAGTACGCGGTGGATAACGGGGATGGGGAGGGATCCATATCATATCCATACTATCCCTCCCGCGAGCATTTCTGCAAACCGGCACAGGGCAAAGAAGACTTTATCGACATTGTAAATCTGGATGGATGGACCGTTGATTTTATCAATGCTAAATATCCTGGAGGCAGACAATTTAATGATGACTGGTGTGGAAGCCGGCAGGGGGTGGGGCCTATCGAAACGGTGATACGTCTTGGCACCGAGCGCGGGACCAGGGAAATGATTGCCACCACGGCAGCCCATTTCGACAGGGGATTCGAACTTAATGGATTTGCATGGGTGACCTGCTGCTGGGAAATGTCCCTGGTCGAGGCAAGAAAAATTTATGGATATAAAGGGCGCAACGGATTGGATGGTCTTGAAATCTGGTTCACCGAAATGCGCAAACGATGGCCCGATGCACAATGTATTACCCAGGGTGAATTTGGATTGCTCTGGCGGGAACACTATAAGAATAACGACAGCATCAATTACCGCTTTGTTCAGCGGGGATCGGGCATCTGTGGCTCAGATCCCGAATTGGAGATCCGGTGGTTTATGAATAAGGATTTCAGGATGGCACTTTTAAGGAACTGGAAAAAAAACACCCCGGAGAAAGTGATTGATTTTACGCGTTATGATCTCGAGGCTAAGGAACCAGCTGACCCACTGGCAGGTGAACCCATCCGCAACTGGAGTTTGATGAACCGACTCAACCAGAAGGGTACAAGACCGCAGGACATAGCAATTGATATGAATGAATTGAACGCGGAAGAACAGGATTTCATCAGTGGAAGATATCCGGACATGACTTTTAAAAATCCAACTAAATGAGCTTATAAAATGGCAAAAGCAAGAACAGTATTCTTAAACCAGCAAGAGATGGATCTGATCCATGCTCAGAGTATAAAAAGTCTACAGGAAATTGGCATCAAAGTCCACAGCAAGCCGGTTCTTGAAATCCTTGAGAAGAACGGAGCGCGGGTGGATTACAAAACGATGCTTGCCTACATTCCTGAAAAAATGGTTAACAAGGCTCTTGAGAGCGTTCAAAAAGAATTTTCGCTGTGCGCCCGCGATCCCGGACGTGATCTGAAAATTCCCACTGAAACATTTCCCTGGGTGACTACCAGCGGACTGGCAGTATTTGTTAATGATTATAAGACCGGGGAATACCGTAACTCTAACAGCAAGGATATTGTAGATTTTACAAGACTTGGCGATGCAGTGGATACAGTTGATTTTTTATGGACGGCATTAACCGCAAGAGATGTTACACCTCATGCGCATGGTCCGCATGAATTGTGGCTTACCATGCAAAATACGACCAAGCATGTTCAGGGTGTTACCGCACAAAGTGCTGAAGATGCAAAAGTGCAGATTGAGCTGGCGGCTCTTATCGCAGGAGGAAAAGAAGCGTTGCGGAAACGTCCCCTCTTTTCAGTAATAGCCTGCCCGATCGCTCCATTAACATTTGAGAAAGGCTCCATTGAAGCGCAGGTAGAGCTGGCAAAAGCCGGGATACCGGTGGCCTCCATGTCCATGTCAATAGGAGGGGTGTCTGCACCTCTTCCTGTGGCAGGAATGATGGTAAATGCCAATACGGAAAACCTGGGAAGTATCGTTATCTCACAAATGGCAGCACCAGGTGCGCCCCACATCTATTGCTCCGAGTCTTCTCCCATGAATATGGCATCAGCCAGCCTTAATTATCAATCAGTTGACAAGAGTTTTATAAGCATTGGCCTGGCACAAATGGCAAAAAGGTACAATCTGCCATCGCTTGTGGCTGATGGTGGATGGGGTAAAAAGGTGGAGGGTGGTATTTCAGGAGTGATGACCCCCTCTACTCAACTCACGGGAATTATGGGTGGATCAGACATCGTAACCGGAATGGGATCAGTTGATACAGCAAAAGGAATTTCATTTAATCAGTTTATCATTGATTGCTACATGTGGGATTGTAGTAAAAACTACTTACATGAAGTTGAGATATCAGAAGATAGGATTGGTCTGGATGCGGTTAGAGAAGTTGGGCATGGCCATGATTTTCTTATCCATCCTCACTCTCTGAATTATATGACAGACGAGCTTACATTCTGGGATAGAGAAAAACTTGACCTGCTGGAGATGGATGCCAGTGAAATGCCTGTTGAGGCCAATAGAATAGTGAAGAGTATATTGGAAAAGCACCAGCCAGAGCCGCTTGCAGTTGACCTCATTAAAAAAGGTGATGCCATTATTTCCAGGTATGAAGATGTAGTGGGTGGCTGAGGTTTTTGAATATTACTCAAGGCGCCAAATTCGTAAAATACTGAGAATGATAAAGCTGACCAGAATTTTTGCCTTATACTATTTTCTGATATTTCTCTCAGCTACAAGCTTCACAGGATGCAAACAGGAATCTGCGATGCTTGTCACAGAACTAAGCTGTGAATATCTCACAGATCCCAATGGAATTGATGAGACGGAACCACAGTTGAGCTGGCAAATG
>JAOZLK010000389.1 GCA_029934875.1 Bacteroidales bacterium
CTTTAATAACATGTTCGACGGTTAAATTCGGACCAATTTTATCTTCCAGTTCTTCATAGGTTTTTAGCGATTCAAGGAAATATTCTGCCGCCCTTTCATACCTGCCCTGTTTTATGTGAATCATGCCCAGTGCGTGAGTGCTTACAGCTATGCCCCTTTTATGCCCCAGTTCTTCAAAAATCAAAAGACCTTTGGCATAATATTCAATCGCCTTATCATAGTTGCCCTGGTCGTGGAATACCATTCCTATGTTGTGATAACATATGGACATCCCCCTTTTACGATCCAGCTCTTCATTCATAGCAAGTGCTTTCAGCAAGTATTCAATGGCTTTGTCATGGGAGGCCTGCTCAAAATGAATGAGGCCAATGTTATTGTATGAGCTTGCCATGCCTCTTTTGTCGCCTGTGTCTTCCTGTATTTTAAGCGCCTTCAGATAGTACTCGATTGCTTCCTCATAAGAACCCTGATCGTAGTAAGCACGACCAAGGTTATTGAAACTGAAAGTCATCGCGCGCTTTAAGTCTGCTTCACTGGCTATCGCCACGGATTTCAAATAATATTCAATGGCCGTGTCGTAGGAGCCCTGGTCATGGAATACCAGGCCTATGTTGACGAAACACCTGGATATTTTGTTTTTGTCATCAATTTCTTTGGAGATTTCAAGTGCTTTCTGAAAGTATTCAATGGTCTTTTCGGACGATCCCCGGGTCTGGTGATTGAAGCCTGTCAGGATCAGGCCCTGGGCAATAAATTCCTTTGCATCGATTCTCTCTGAAATTTCAATGGCTTTACCATAGAAGTAAAGGGCAGTATCGGGAATAGATTCTTCTAAGGTTTTACCCAGTTCAAGGAGGAGCTTTACCTGGTTGGTATCCTCCTTTGCAATGCTAATTAGTTGCATTAAGGAATCAACTTTAGCCTGATGCTGCGCTATACCTGCTGAACAAAAAATAATGCTGAATGCAATGGATGGAAAGATAGTCCTGAAAAATGCTTGAGCTGGATTTTTCATAGGATCAAGGATTGCTGAGCAATTCAATTATTGAAACAAGATAAAAGGTACAAAATAAATCACTTATCGGGCCAGAAAATGCTTAAATTAGAGCTGGATCTCTGACTTTGCGAGTAATGCTAAGTTTAGAACGATAAGTTCAGAAGAAATAGAGATTCATTCTTAAATAGCATAATCATGGGAAATATTCACAGGCGTTCGTTTATTAAAACATCAGGTGCAGTTACTGCAGGCACACTGATAGGTCCTCAACTTCTGGGCCGTCCTTCTGCAAAGAACAGTCCCAATGAAACTGTTCGGGTGGCAGTCATCGGTATCCGCAGCAGGGGCATGGATCATTGCCGTGCACTGGCGCAGATTCCAAATGTTAGTATAGCAAGCCTGTGCGACATCGACCAGCGTTTGCTTCCCGGGGCGGTGGCGGAGGTGGAGAAACTGACGGGACAAAGGCCTGCCATTGCCACGGAATACAGGAAGGTATTGGAAGATCCCAACATAGATGCAGTATCTATTGCCACTCCCAACCATTGGCATGCATTGCAAACTATCTGGGCTTGCCAGGCAGGGAAGGATGTGTACGTGGAGAAGCCTGTTTCACATACCATCCTGGAGGGCAGGCGCATGGTAGAGGCAGCCAGGAAATACAAGCGTGTGGTTCAGACCGGTACTCAGGCCAGGAGCAGTTCAGCAACAGTCCGGGCCATTGATTTTTTACATGGGGGCGGACTTGGTGATATATATATGGCCAAGGGACTTTGCCTGAAGCCACGTGGCAGCATAGGGCACGTCCAGGATAGCGCTATTCCTGAAGGGGTTGACTGGGACGGCTTCCTGGGACCTGCCCCTTACCGTCCATTTAATGAAAACCGCTTTCATTATAAATGGCACTGGTTCTGGGATACAGGCAACGGCGATTTTGGGAACCAGGGAATTCACCAGGCAGATATTGCCCGTTGGGCCCTGGATAAAGCCACTCACCCTGTGAAAATACAGGGCTTCAGCAATTTTTTTGTTTGGGACAGCGACCAGGAAACCCCCAATATTCAGCACCTGGAGTTTGAATACGAGGATGGCAGAATACTTCAGTTCGAAGTGAGGGGACTGGGAACCAATGATGAGGGTGGGATCAGAATCGGGGACCTGGTTTACGGATCGAAAGGGTGGATGAATATAAGAAATGAGGATGAGGGAAAATGCCAATCCCATTTGAGCGATATACAGTTGATGCCCAGTGGTTTTTCATCTTACAAGGAAGATATTGGCCCGGTATTTACGAATGATGATCCGGCCACCAGTGATACCGTGGTGAATCATTTTACCAATTTTATAAATTGTGTCAGAAACAGAAAATGGGAAGATCTGAACGCCGATATTCTGGAAGGTCACCTGTCCACATCACTCTGTCACCTTGGTAATATTGCCTGCAGGTTAAAAAGGCCCCTTCGTTTTGATCCGGTCGGGGAGACCTTTCTGGATGATGCGGAAGCAGACTCCTACCTGAGCAAAGTTTACCGCTCTTCATTTGAGCTGCCGGAGGTGGTTTGATCAGCCTGATCTTTCAAAGATACTTCGAGACCATCCCGTTTAAACAGCCTGAAGAGACTGTGTGTCCGCCCATGGACCTGGAATTCACAGATCTCTGAACCATCCTTCTTCGTAAACCACTTCTTGTCGTTCAAAGCTGTTGTAATTTCAGAAGTGGTCATTGACCTTCCTTCTTCCTTGAGAAGTTTTTCTATGGCTTCGTGTAGTGTCATTGCAGGCTGGTACAGCCTTTAAATTTCTTTTGGATCAGTCGGTTTAAATCCTTCTCAGGATTCTTGAATTCGTTTATTTTACCACAATTATATATCTCTTCAAATGGATTAGGATCGGTAATACTCTTGATTAGTTCGCTGGTGGAAGGAGCCGATTCCATCTGGGAATATGCTTCGTAGGTAAAGGAGGTAAATGCTGTATTTGCATTGACCCCTCTCTGGTCGAAGAGGTAGCCATCCTCCAGCCTCACAGGTAGCGCCAGTTGACCATTGGTAAACAGATCGGAGGGTGCAGGGTAGGATACTACTTTGTCCCTGGCCTCATTCAGGGTAATGGGAACCAGCTGGTAATAGTCGCCTGTTGTTTTATAAACAATGGCCGAAGGCAGGGCTTCTGTGAAGTCGGAGTTCACTTTGGTTGCATTGCATGAAAGCATCGTGGTAAGAAGGAAGAGAAGAGTGATTCGTATCATTCCTCAAAGATAAATTTTAATCCTGCAGCGAAGGCAAGGGGGTAAGTATTCTCGTAATCATTATCCATGTAATCTGCGAATTCGAATTCTAACCATGGATATCTGGCCTCGTCAATCGTGTAGACCAACTTGGTGCATAACGCAAAATTATTGCTTGATGAAAAAGAGAAATGGAGCTTTTTGTTTCCCTTGTTTTTTGGGAAATCATCGTTTTCAATCAAGCTTATCACAGCTGTGCTGAAATAGTTTGCCGGGTCAGTGACAATAAAATTATCAAAATATGCGCTTTCGGATTCTTCAAGAAACATCGTCATAAGAACGATACCCCCTTCACTGCCTCTGCCAATGAAGGTCCTGGACGTATTACTGGTGTATTCACCGTTCACATAGGATGCCATGTTTTTAAAATCTTCATAGTAGCCGGCAAATCCCCGTGGTTTAGTTTCAATATTACGATGCTCTTCCAGGGTGATAACCAGTGCATCCTTACCTTCGATTGCCTGGACGCTCTCAATTACTTTTTCAAATTCATCTTTTGCAGTTTCAAAATGCTGTTCAACATAATCGATCAGGAAGATTGCAGGGAGATCCTGATTTTTTTCAAAGGAGTCAGGTAAAAAAATTTTTCCATTTGTAGCCTTGCCATTTGATGAGAATGTGAAGGTGTCAATTCTGTATTTTTCTGTAAGCTCCGGGGGATCTGCAATCTCTGGAGTATCTTCAATAATATCAGCATCTTTATCACAAGAGTATGTAAACGAAAAAAGTCCTGCAACCAGGATTGTTGCGCCGATGATGAATTTCATTTTTATTGAAAGTTAGGTCTTCTGAATTCCGGCTCAAAAGTTTTAACATACTTTTAACAAGTGTGTTAAAGGGTGGGCCTGGTTTTACAAACTGAATTATTAGAAGCTGTACCCCACCGAAAGGCCTCCCAGGGGATGGAAACTATCGCCACTGCTAAGGCTTTCCAATTCAAGTACTGGTGTAAAGGCAGCGCGGAGGATGAGGTGTCCGTCGGGTTTCTGGTAACGATAGCCAATCCTTGCAGTCGCCAGGTTGCTCCAAAACCACTCCCTGGGCTCCAGATTTTCATCACGGCTGGCTTCAATGACCGGCATATAACCAAGCCCTGCCTCTATGTGGTGACTCCCCATGGAGAAGATTTCATTGACTCCAATGGGGATCCAGATGTCCCTCATCCCTACTGATGGTGGATAGTAGGAGATGCCGGCCTGGGCAGCTGTTTTGAAACGATTCCCGTTCCACAGGATTCTTTCATAGTTCAGGGAATAGAAAATGGCCGGGCCGGCCAGCTCAAGCTGAACACTGTTTTTGTATTGGAAAGCAGAGGTGGGTTCTTCCTGGCCATGTAGCGCGAATGCTGTCAGCAGCAGTGAAAGCAATACAGTTGGTTTTTTCATGGGGAGAAGCATTGTTGAGGGTTCAGGTATATTAACGTTCTCTGCAGGCCAGATATTGTTACCCCTCTGAAATTCAATTCACTACAATGCTTAGGCCAGGGCTATGTCCCGTAGATGGTCAATTCGGGATAGAAGGCTGCGAAAGAAAACCAGTATCCCATAAAAGATCTGGCATGTTCAAGTCGCATCCCTTTTCGCGGACCTGATACAACCGTTCCGAAGGCATCCCAGAGATTGCCTTCTTCATCACTCATCACCACGGGATAGTCGTTCTGGACAGCTGTAAAAGAAAAGGCACTTCCGTCCCCCCGGTCGTTCAGGTATGAT
>JAOZLK010000390.1 GCA_029934875.1 Bacteroidales bacterium
CTGCTGTTCAGCCTCGGTGAAACATGCCCTGAGCCTTGCCGAATCTTACCCGGATATCACTTCAGAGATTTTTTATATCGACCTCAGGCTGAGCGGTAGAAATGAAAAACTGCTTAACAAAGCTGAAGCTTCATCATCGGTGACACTGACCAAGGGAAAGGTTGGCCGTATCGAACATTCGGATGGGGGAGTGCTTCTTGAAGTGGAAGATATCCTTAAAGGAAGAAAGCGCAAAGATGTATTTGATATGGTGGTTCTGGCTACAGGATTGGTATGTGCAGATCCACTTCCCGGTCTTGCCTTAAATGAAGCTGGCTACCTAAAGCCCATCCAGGAGGCAGGGATTTACCCTGCTTCAAGTTGTAAACGCCCTATGGATGTGTCGACCTCCGTAAAGGATGCTACGGCCACCGCCCTGAAGACCATGAGAAGAGACCATGAGTGAAGTAAAAGGAAATAGGATACTGGCCGTTTGCAGTGGTTGTAGCATTGGAAAGGCCCTGGACGTGGAGCAGCTGGTTCAGACCATCGGTGGGGAGAATGAAGGTCTTTACTGCATGCAGCATCCGGCGCTCTGTTCTGAAGCTGGAGTACAGCAGCTCCAGGGAGTTATTGAAGAAAATACGGCAGGAAGTGTGGCTGTAGCTGCCTGTTCACCCAGGGTGAAGGTTGAACAGTTCCGCTTCGACGGATCTTACATCGAAAGGGTAAACCTGAGAGAACAGGTAGCCTGGGTGATGGATGATGGCGATGAGGATACACAGACCTGTGCTGAGGACCAGGTAAGAATGGCCCTTGCTAAACTTGGATCCATTAAGGATGTCAAGCCTTATATTCCTGAAAACCTGAGTTCTGAGATTCTGGTGGTAGGCGGTGGGATTTCAGGCTTGCATGCTGCCATTGAAGGAGCAGAAGCCGGATACCGGGTTCACCTGCTTGAGAAAGGAAACAGACTTGGCGGTTATGCTGGCCGTATCCACAGGCTGCTACCCGATCCCGGTAAGAAAATGGAGCTGAGGGACCCCGATATTAAGTTGCTTTCGGACAGGGTGGAGGCACATGATGGTATTGATGTTTACCTGGAAAGCACTGTAGCAGGTATTGAAGGGGAACCCGGAAACTTTAAAGTGCGTTTGGAAAACGTAGAGAAAACAAACCTGACTGTGGGCTCCGTTGTACTTTCTACAGGATGGAAGCCTTACAAAGCTGATAATCTTTCGTATCTGGGTTATGGACAAAAGGGTGTGCTTACCCTTGAAGAGTTTGAGAAGCACGTTGAGATAGACAGGGTACCCGATAGAGTCATGTTCATCCTTTGTGCCGGTTCGAGAGATAAGGATCACCTGCCTTACTGCTCCTCCTATTGTTGCACAGCGGCACTGAAACAGGCCCTCTACGTGAGGGAGAAGAACCCAAATGCCCAGGTCTACCTGGTTTACAGGGATATCCGGACCACCGGTTTCCAGGAGGGTTTTTATAAGATGGTACAGGAGGATGATGCCATCTTCCTTACAAAAGGGAGCATTGCTTCAGTTGTTTCAAAGGATGATGTATTGCAGGTTATCGTGAAAGACAGCCTCCTGGATGATGAGGTTCTTATCGAATCCGAGATGGTGGTGCTGGCTTCGGGAATGGTCCCGAACAGTAGCGATGAACTGAATCTGAACTACCGCCTGGGTAAGGGCATTCCGCAGATAGAGTATGATTTTTCTGATTCTCATTTCATCTGTTTCCCCTATGAAACGCGCAGGACAGGCATTTATGCCTCAGGAACGGTTCGGGCACCCATGGATATGGAATCCAGTGCTGAAGATGGAGCCGGTGCGATGATGAAAGCCATTCAATGCGTGGAGAGTGTGAAAAGGGGAGAGGCAGTGCATCCGCGCTCGGGCGACATGACCTGGCCTGAACTTTATATGGAGCGCTGTACCGATTGCAAGCGCTGTACCGAAGAGTGTCCCTTTGGCGCCTATGATGAGACAGAAAAGGGGACCCCGCTACCCAACCCTGCAAGATGCCGACGCTGTGGAATATGTGTCGGATCCTGCCCGGAAAGGGTTATTGGTTTCTCAGATTACTCCATAAACAGCGTGTCAGCCATGATCAAGTCTGTGAGCATGCCTGACGAATTTGATGAAAAACCCAGGGTGCTGGTGTTTGTTTGTGAGAATGACGCCTACCCCGCTCTGGATGCAGCAGGATTGCACAGGCTTGCTTATAGTCCTTATGTCAGAATCATCCCGGTACGCTGCCTGGGATCGGTGAATAAGGTGTGGATTTCTGATGCCCTTTCACATGGCTACGACGGAATCCTTCAGATTGGCTGCAAGCCCGGCGATGATTATCAGTGCCATTTTATTCACGGCAGTGAATTGACCGAGCAGCGAGGTGAAAATATGCAGGAAACCCTGGAGACCATGATGCTTGAAACTGAAAGAATCCAGACCAGTTTCGTGGAAATCACTGATCACCATAAGATTACTGAAATTATTAACGAATATATGGAGGTGCTGGAAGATATCGGACCGAATCCATTTAAGAGTATGTAGGAAGGTAAGTAGGTAAGTGGGTAAATAAGTAGGTAAGTAAATGAGGCTTATAAAACCGGATATAGAATTTAAGAGGGAACTGGGACAGCTGAGTGGATCGCAGCTGAATCAGTGCATGCAGTGTGGAAACTGTTCGGCAGTGTGCTCGCTTGCCCCCGACGATCGGCCCTTTCCCCGGAAGGAGATGATCTGGTCGGGATGGGGGATGAAAGACAGGCTGGTAGGAAATGTGGATATCTGGCTCTGTCACCAGTGTGGCGATTGCAGCAGCTATTGTCCCAGGGATGTGAAACCGGCGGATGTGATTGCAGCTGTCCGTCAGAAGACCTATGAGCACTACATGAGGCCTCGCTTTCTCTCAAAAATTGTTAGTAAGCCCTCCTTGCTCCCCCTGGCACTGGCCATTCCTGTTGCAGTGATTATAGCCATCCTCAGCATGGCGGGGACCTTTAAGATTCCGGCGGGACCTGTGGACTATTCTGCATTTTTTCCACATGCCTGGCTCAATTCGACCTTTACCACCATAACAGTGCTTTTTTATGCTTTGGCTTCATGGGGTATTGGATCCTTCTGGAAGGATATGAAAAGAAATACGCCCTCGCCGCAGGGAGAGAAAGGAAGAGTGCCGGTTTTTAAGGTGCTGGGTGAAATTCTCTCCCATGCGAACTTTTCGGGATGTGGTAGTCAAAAAGTAAGAAAATATGCCCATATGCTCGTGTTCTTTGGCTTTGCTTTACTCATCCTTGTCACCCTGTATGCAATATGGGCCTCCATCACACACAACTATCCACTGCCCCTGAGCCACCCGTTTAAGATCGCAGGAAACGTGGCATCCCTGATGATTTATTGCGGACTTGGAATAATGATTTTCCACCGACTGGTAAACAAGAGTGTTTTTGGGAAAAGCGGGTATACCGACTGGTTACTTCTGATCGCCATTGCGGTACTCACCCTTTCCGGATCGCTGGTACAGATGGCCCGCTTTGGAAACTGGGACCTTGCCTATCACCTCTATTTTTTTCACCTGGTAGTGGTCTGGTTCGTGATCATGTATCTCCCTTTTACAAAATTGGGTCATGTTTTCTACAGGACTACCGCCCTGTTTTATGCACGATCCATCGGGCGCAAATAGCAGCTTTTTTTGTAAACATTTCACCCGCACATCTGTTAAGGATGGAATAGAATGGGAGGATGAGCAAAAAACTCTGCAAAGACAGGCATAAGCTTGAAAAAAAAGTAAAAGGCTGCAAGAAGCCTTATATTTGCACTAAATGTGGTGGAAAATCCCCAAAAGAGAAATGGGTTTGCAAAGCGGTGGAGAACGAGCAATAATTCTGGCGGCCGGTCTTGGATCAAGACTGGGTGCGCTTACTGTCCATAAACCAAAAGCGCTTGTGGAGTGGGAGGGAAGAGCCCTGATCGATCACGTGATTCTGAAGCTTAAGAATTCAGGTTTTACTGATATTATTATCAATGTGCATCATCATGCAGAGATGATAATGGAACATGTTGAGAATAAGGACCATTTCGGGATCCATATCGAATTTTCCCATGAAAAGGATGAGCTACTGGATACGGGTGGTGGAATTGCCAATGCGGCCTGGTTTTTTGATGAGCGACCCTTTCTCGTATATAATGTGGATATACTCTCTAACATTGACCTGACTGGCCTTATGAAGGCCCACAGGGAGAGTGGATCCATAGCCACTATGGCTGTTAAGCAAAGACTTACGACGAGGAGCCTCCTGATGAACGGAGCTGGTTTCCTGAAGGGGTGGAAGGACATGCGCAGCGGGGAGATGATCCTGGTTGATGGCTCAGATACAGGACTTACTCCCATTGCTTTCAGTGCTATTCACGTGATGGACCCAAGAATGTTTAAACTTTTTCCATCCGAGAAGCGTTTTCCCATCATGCCCTTTTACCTTGAGCTGGCGCGGAAGGAAGCGATTTTTATGTATCGCCACGACCAGGATGAATGGATGGATTTGGGGAAGTTGGAGGCTTATTCCAATTTATAGATTTATGGAGCTTACTGAAGAATTGAAATCGCAAATAGATGAGTGGAATCATTCGCTGAAGGAGAAAAGTGCCGTTGAGCTCATTGCCTTCTTCCTGGATCATTTTGGAGAGAAAATATTGCTATCCACCAGCCTGGGGCTGGAAGACCAGGTGCTTACCGAAATGGTTTTGGGTCAGAAACCCAATGTGGATGTATTTACATTGGATACCGGCAGGTTATTTCCCGAGACTTATGATCTGATTGCTCGTACAAATAAACATTTTGGCATACGCATGAAGACCTACTTTCCCGCTGCGGATAAAGTGGAGGAGATGGTATCAGCTAACGGGATTAATCTCTTCTATGATGGGGTAGATAAGCGTAAAATGTGCTGCGGAATCCGCAAGGTAGCACAACTTCCCAGGGCATTTAAAGGGA
>JAOZLK010000391.1 GCA_029934875.1 Bacteroidales bacterium
AAGTTTACGCTTATGAACCCATGCCTGAAGGCTTAAGCATTGATGAGCAAAGCTATATAATGGGTATTCAGGCCTGTTTATGGACTGAGAATATTGATACTCCGGAATTGGCAGAATATATGATCCTGCCCAGGTTATGTGCGCTGTCAGAAATTGCCTGGTCGCCTAAAGAGAAACGAAATTTTGATGATTTTTCAGCTAGATTAAGTACGCACTATGGAAGCTTAGAAGAACTGGGGGTAAACTATCGCAGGCCCTGAGAAATCTAGAAAAACCAAGGACCCTTAAAATCAGATATGTGAAGGCGAGAATAAACATATTATTTGCATGTACACTGTCACTGCTTATGACAGCTTGTTCATCTAATATTGACAATGAATCAAATATTAAATATGTAGATCCAAATATCGGAGCGGTTGGCTACCTTTTGCATCCCATGAGGCCGAATATTCAACTGCCTAATCAGCCTGTAAGAATGCATCCCTACCGGAAAGATTATTTAGATGATCAAATTGCGTTTTTTACACTCTCCATGGTCTCACATCGGGAGGGAGAGCTGTTTGGTGTTCTGCCCGGGGTTTTAAAAGATGAAAATGACACCTGGAGTGTAAAACAAACTTATGATCACGATCTTGAGATTCTAAGACCTGATTATTATGCTAGCTACTTTGTCAACTCCGAGATAAGAACAGAATACGTTCCAGGTAAGAAGTCAGGCTTTTTTAGGTTCACTTTTCCTTCTGAAGGTGACAAGAAACTAAAATTCCATGTTAATCATGACGGATCATGGAAAGGGGGCGGGGGAAATTCAATCATTGGAACAGAGGAGTTTGGAGGAATGAAGGCTTATGTTTATGGCGATTTCTTATATAAGCGCTGACCAGGCCAGAAAGAATCTGAAGGCGGAAATTCCACAGTGGAAATTCAATGAGTTAAAGGAACAAGCCACATCCATCTGGAACAGGCGTTTGGCGCAGATTAAAGTTGAAGGAGGTACGGAAGACCAGAGAAGTGTTTTTTATACTTCACTTTATCGTTACTATGAAAGGATGGTTAATATCAGTGAAGATGGAAAGTATTACAGTGCTTATGATCATACGGTTCACACAGATGACAGGGACTTCTATACCGATGACTGGGTTTGGGATACTTATTTAGCCCAGCATCCCTTACGCATGATCCTTTCTCCGGCTATGGAAGCTGATATCTTGCAATCGTATGTCAGAATGTATGAAGAAGGAGGGTGGATGCCTCAATTTCCCATACTCTATAAAGACAAACCCGCCATGCATGGCTTTCATTCCACCATCGTATTTCTGGATGCCTATAGAAAAGGTATTCGCGAATTTGATATAGAAAAAGCTTATGAAGGAATGAAAAAAAATGCCACTGATGCAACCATGATTCCCTGGGTGAACGGCGAATTAACAGCCTTAGATATATTTTATCGGGAAAATGGATATTTTCCAGCGCTGAGGTCTGGTGAAAAGGAAAGCATCGGGGAGGTACATTGGTTTGAAAAAAGACAAAGTGTAGCTATTACCCTGGCTCATAGTTATGATGACTGGGCTCTGGGTCAAATGGCATTGGAACTTAACAAACAGGATGATTATAACTATTTTAATAGTCAGGCCGCAAACTACAGAAATCTGTATTGTTCAAAAAGTAGTTTAATGATGCCTAAGGATGCTGATGGAAATTGGATAGATATAGATCCCAAATTTGATGGTGGCCCGGGTGGGCGTGACTACTACGACGAAAATAACGGTTATACCTATGCCTGGCAAACACAGCATGATATCCATGGTTTGATTAAATTAATGGGTGGAAGAGAGAATTTTGTAAATAAGCTGGACAATTTGTTTCGGGAAGATTTGGGGAGAACAA
This sequence comes from Bacteroidales bacterium, assembly GCA_029934875.1. Taxonomy (GTDB): domain Bacteria; phylum Bacteroidota; class Bacteroidia; order Bacteroidales. Next base: position 1,888 of record JAOZLK010000391.1, read on the forward strand.
AATATCAGTTTTTTGCAAAATTTGCAGATGCAACGGGCCTTGTTGGACAGTTCTCAATGGGAAATGAACCAAGTTTTCATATTCCCTATTTATACAACTATGCCGGTGCTCCATGGAAAACTCAAAAGCGAATTCGCTTCTTATTAGATGCCTGGTTCCAAAATAGTATTTTTGGAATACCAGGTGATGAAGATGGAGGTGCAATGACTTCATTTGTTGTATTCTCATTCCTGGGATTTTATCCGGTCACCCCGGGTTTACCAATATATACTTTAGGTAGCCCTGTTTTTGAACGGGTTTCGATTGACCTTGAGAATGGAAATATATTTACCATCATTGCAAAAAACAGTTCAAAAAAGAATAAATACATTCAATCGGCTAAACTTAATGGTAAAACGCTGAATAAGGTTTGGTTTACTCATGATGATATTCTGAATGGAGGTACAATAGAGTTGGTGATGGGGTCTTTCCCTAATAAAGAGTGGGGGGCATCAATTGAAGCGGCTCCTCCCTCTGGTATCAGGTAAATTAGTGTAGCTTATGGAAAACGATATTAAATATTATGCTGCTACCATGAAAATCCATTTAGTGCTAATCGTGTTGGTTTATTTGAATCTGAGCGCTTGTAATCAGAAGGAATCAGAAAGCCCTGCAGATTATGTGAACCCTTTTATTGGAACGGCTTATTTTGGACATACTTTTCCCGGGGCCACTTTGCCATTTGCCATGGTCCAGTTAAGTCCTGATACAGATACGGAAGGATGGACCTATGCTTCGGGATATCGATATGCCGATAAATCAATTATGGGATTTACTCACACCCATTACAGCGGCGTTGGCTGGAACAAATTGGGCGATATATTAATAATGCCAACTGTAAATGATGAAATTCAGGTGGACCCTGGCACAAGGGAAAATCCGGATGCAGGTTATCGATCAAGATTTGAACATTCAGATGAGAAGGCTTCTCCGGGGTACTATGCAGTGAAGCTAAAGGATTATAATATTTTTGCTGAATTGACAGCTACCAAAAGAGTGGGCTTGCATAAGTACACTTTTCCTGATGCTGAGAATGCTCACATACTTATTGACTTAGGTCATTCAATTGGAGCACTTTCAGAAAAGAATTCACACATTAGCGTTGTAAGTAATACTCGGATTGAAGGTTATAAAAGTTCGAGTTTCGGGAAACTGTATTTTGTGGCACTATTTAGTAAGCCTTTCTCTTCTTTTGGGACCTGGAATAATAGTTACAAAAAACCCGAATCGGGTGGAGGCTTTATCAATCCATATAAAACAGATGAAACAGGCAAACGGGTCGGTGTCTTTTTAGACTACAGTACTTCAAAGGATGAAGCCATTTATGTGAAAGTATCAATTTCGTATGTAAGCATCGAGGGAGCTGAGAAGAACCTTGAGGCGGAACTTCCTCATTGGGATTTTTTGAAGGTTCAGAAGCAGGCAATTAATAATTGGAATGAAGTGCTTTCTAAAATAGAAATTGAGGGAGGCTCTCAAAAGCAGAAAAAAATATTTTATTCCTCCTTATATCATAGTTTGCTGGCGCAGCAAATATCCAATGATGTAGATGGACGGTATTATGGGATGGATAATAGCATACATAAAGCGGAAGACCATGATTTCTATCCCACATTTTTTGCCTGGGATACCTACCGTTCAGAACATCCCTTAATGACCCTTATTGAACCGCGTCGCACCAACGATATGATGAAATCAATTGTTGCAAAAACTGTGAATTATGGTTGGTTACCGGCTCAGCATGCAGGAAATGTGTTTGGACAGGGAATGGTTGGCGACCATCTGGTTCCGATCGTTACAGATGCTTACATAAAAGGAATCCGTGATTATGATATTGAATCTGTCTACAATCTGATGCGCAAAAAGGCCACGGAATTGGCTGCTGAACCAATCAATTCTAAATACTCACGTCCCGGCTTACAATATTTTATGAAACTTGGATATCTGCCAGCCGACAGAGAGACAGAATCGGTACCGGCAACAATGGAAATGTCATATGATGACTGGTGCCTGGCCCAATTGGCTAAAGAACTCGGGAAAGAAGAAGATTATCAGCTGTTTAGTAAACGAGCCGGGAATTATAGAAATGTCTATGATAAAGGAAGTGGATTTATGCGCCCGCGGATGTTAGATGGTTCATGGTTACAAATGTGTGAGAAAGAAGATAAGCATGAAATTACAAAAGAGGGAAATCACTCTTACTATACTTGCTTTGATCCTCTATTGATAGGCGTGCGCCCCAACAGGCATTTCACTGAATCAAATGCCTGGCAATACATCTGGTCTGTTCAGCACGATGTAGGGGGTTTGATTGACCTGATGGGTGGACGAGATGATTTTATTGCAAAATTAGATACTTTTTTTTCGATGAGCTCCGAAGTGAGTGGTCCTAATTATGTGGGTGTTGTGGGAACCATTGGGCAATACATTCACGGCAATCAACCATCGCATCATGTAGCTTATTTATACAACTATGTGGGAGCAGCGTGGAAAACACAGGAGAAAGTACACAAAATAATGGATATGCTTTACCATGATAAGCCTGGAGGAATCTGTGGTAATGATGATATGGGCTCACTCTCCTCCTGGTATGTGTTAAGTGCAATGGGCTTTTATCCAGTGACGCCAGGGCAGGATATTTACGTGATAGGCACCCCTCTTTTCAATAGCGCTAAGATAAATCTTGAGAATGGTAATCAGTTTATTATTGAGGCAAAAAACAGAAGTGAAGAAAATATTTACATACGGGCTGCCACTTTGAATGGAGAGAAATATAGCAAATCGTATCTAAAACACAGTGATATTGTTAAAGGGGGTAAGTTGGTTTTTGAAATGAGCAGCAAGCCAGAAAAGAATTGGGGAAACGCTGAATCTGACCGACCTTACTCAAACAATTGAAATGAACCTAAAGAAAAAAAGTTACAAAAGGAAAAATACCATGAGAAAGATAATCAGAGCGGCAGTCCTGTTTATTGTGATGTACCCGGTCTACTGGAGCTGTGCTGGAACTGAGGTAGTGGAGCCATTGCCCTTGCCTGAATCGGGAGATTCGATTTT
>JAOZLK010000392.1 GCA_029934875.1 Bacteroidales bacterium
ATAATGTCTGCCAGCCTGAGCTTAGTCAGGGTTTCAGTAGTCTGGCTGGCTGCATCCACGTCAAAACCAACCAGGTTTAATACAGCCCCGCTGGTAAGCAGCGCCATGGCCGTTCCCAACTTCACCATCCACCAGTAGACCGCCCCAAAGGTGCCCTCCCGGCGAGTGCCGTTGTTTAACTCATCCAGGTCGCATACATCGGCCGTCATGGACATCATCAGTGTGAACAGGCCTCCGATCCCGAAAGAGAGAAGGGGAATGGGCAGAAACATCAAGTAAGGATTGTCAGGGCTAAATCCCCACCACTTCAGGGCGTAGCCCCCCATGGAAATCAGCGTGGCAATGATAAATGCATTTCGCTTACCTACTCTTGTGGAGATAAAAGTAACCACCGGGATAACAAGCAGAGCTGTTGCAAGTGCACTTACCGTACCAAACAGGGCGGGCCAGTTACCTGCTGCAAGGGTATCGCCATTAAAGAGGTAAAATATGATAATAAAGAAGGCGAATTGGGCAATGGTCTGGAAGCCATTAAAAATAAGAAAAGTAGCCCCGCATAAACGAAGAAAAGGCTTGCAGGTGATGGTCTCCTTAATTCCCTTGAAAAACTCTTTTGTGTTGGCGGCCATGTCTTTCATGGATAAATTGGATTTCCCCTTCAGATCGGGAAGGACCATCTCCTTATTGAAGAAAGCAGGCATCATTCCCAGGATCATACAAAGGGCCCCCACCCAGATGGCCAGGTTTCGTGCGCCTCCGGTGGGCGTATCATAGATGTCTTGATTATAGATGATCACCCAGAACCAGGGAGCAATCATCCAGGCAATTTGTCCGATCCACTGCGAAACAGCCATCAGTCTGGTACGCTCATTATAGTCAGGAGTCATCTCATAACCCAGCCCTATTAAGGGGGTTGCAAAAATCGTATAGCCAATATAGAAAACAAGAGACCAGCCCAGGAAGTAGAAGAAATTGTAGGTCTGGGAGTTCTCAGGATTTAATTGCCACATGATCATGAAGGCTAGCCCTGTGATTATGCTTCCCAGGAAAATATAGGGCTTTCTCCTTCCCCACTTCGACCTGGTATTATCAGAAATATATCCCATGATGGGATCGGTCAGGGCATCCATTAACCTGGGTATTGCTGCCAGCAGACCCGCCAGGAAAGGATCCATCTTTAAAGCCAGAACCAGTACGACCATGAATACTCCCAATGCTGCCGGGAAAAGTTGGTTGGCCAGGTGACCCGATCCAAATGCTATTTTTTGTCCGAAGGGGACAATGTCTTCCTTTGCTGTTTTGTAGTTAGCCAAAATGCTCGTTATTAGTTATTGGTTAGTGGGAATTGGTTATTTGCTGCCGATTACTGATAACTATGTTGTATGGAATTCGATGGATTGAAGTTCTGGGTTTCGTGAGAATATTTGCGAGCTAATGTCCTCCGGAATTTCATGACCAGGATATTCCCTATGTTCGCCGTTAAGATAGCGTACCAGGACCTTTGCTTCCTGATTAAAAGTACAAATTACAGGAAGCTGGCAGAAGGTAAATCCCATCTGATTTGCTTCCAGCCCGATACTTTTCTTCTTTCCGGAGATGTCAATATAGCTAAAAGTGCTCTTCTGATCCAATATTTCATCACGGTTCAGCAAGGAAGGAACAAAGTATATCTTCCCATCTTTAATTCCCAAACCAAGTTCGTACATACGTGAAATAAAATCCTCCTTCACCTGCCCGGTTAAGCCTGGCTGTTTTGCTCCTGCATTTCCTGGAGTGTGTGAATAGGCATCGGTGGGGAATGCACCATAAAGACGGGGTGATTTATACAAACCGATACCTGCTTTGATTTCATAATAGTGATCCTTAATTCTTCCAAGGATAAGAGGATCGGCCTTTTCGTCCACTCCCCGGAAATAGCACTCCTGTGCTGCCAGCAAAAGTTTTGACACCATGTGCCAGTAAATACTGCCAAGACCTTCGTAGCCATAGAAAGTTCCCGATCTTCCGGTAAATGACTGGTGATCGAAAATCCTCTCGAAAATACCCATAACAAGTTCCTTTTCATTCTGAACCAGGAAACTGTAATCCTCCCTGTTCAACTTAGTCATGGCCTGCTCAAGGTCGCCTGCCTTTCTGAAGGCACCATTAAAATGCACTCCCCCGCCAGAATCCTGACTCACAACAGAGAGGTCCTTATCGCTAAGTAATTTTTGAAGGAGGGCTGAGGAAGCCATGTCCATAGCGGAGATATTGTTCTTCTCTACAAAACGGGGCAGTTGTCGATCCGGGTAAAGCATGTAGCTGTACTGGTCCTCTCTGAACATACTGCTGTTTTTTAAGGCATCCAGCACATTCAGAGCCTCCTGCGTTGAAAGGCATCCTGAACTAAGTACTGCAACCTGACCCTCCAGCATTTCATAGAGGTGACGAATCTTAATATGCTCCCCATTGAATGAAACCAGGTTATAGGCATGATATAAGCCATCCTCCCTCCTGTTCATTTTGATGGACTGATCCACGTAATGTAAGGCAAGGCTCATAAACTCCTTCAAGCTCTTAGCCTCAATTTTGATTCTGTTTCCGCTAAAGGATTTATCATAGACGGAAGCCCGGCACCGGTTGCCGGCCTCACCGAGGGACCTGGTAATATTGTAGCGTTGCTGGTCGGAAAAACCAGAACCAAGTAATTCTTTATGCTCAGAAAATATGGATAAAGTAGAATCCAGATGAAGCTTAATCTCTTCTGAAACTTCTATTTCCGAATGGGCAGTCTCTGAAAACCGGGTCTCCCAGAAGCTCAAAAACCTGCGAAGGTAATACAGGGTAACCATTGAAACTCCATTGCCTACCAGTGCGTTGTTAGCATCGTTCCATTCGGGTCGCTGGGTATTGAGCCATATGCCGGCTTCTGGAATGAAATTGCTCAGCTTTGCGAGCATGGTAATGAGGATCTTCTCAGCCAGGTTTGACCTGCAAATCTCATTCTGACCATTTCGGAGCAAACGTCCGTCGGCACCTGTTTCCTCACTTAGTTCTTCGATTTTATTGTTCAGATCATGATCAAACCTTATGGTATCCTTGGGATCCTGCACAATCTCCTCAAAGGGTTTGATGCGATAAGGTACGTTGGCAAAAACAAAGATCTCCCTGCTCAGGAGCTCATCCAGTTTCCCGGGATGAAAATCCTGCGATTGTTCCAGGAACTTTTGAAGATAGATAATCTGGTGATCGCCCCAGTATCCTATAAATGACCAGGGATCATCCGGATCGGCGCATTCCCAGTCAATTCCTTCCCGGGTGATCCTGTAAGGGTTATATCCATCCACGGTAGAGGCATTTAAAAACTTACTGAGCATCCCTTCAATAAACTCGGGATAAGAAAGGCTCAGAGCCTCCCAGTTCTGGAAAATATCCCTCCAGTTTCCCTGGTAATTCAGCTTGTCGCTTCCATCGCTGTTCTTTATGTCAATGGAGAACTGGTTCCAGGGCCTGCTGGGATCGCCATGCCTGCGACTAAAGGTTAAGGGTAAATATTCAAGGGCTATTCTTTCTATTTCAGGATCTTGCAGGTCCCTGGCCCACTCCACCAGCTTCTTACATGAAATAAGTTCGGGCAGCGCTTCGAGTTGCTCTCTGAACCGTTCAAGGATAATACGATTGGATTGCTGGACATACAATATAAAATCACTGGCTTCTGCTGTATAATTATCGGCAAAAACACCCCCTCGCATGATATTATATAAGGCATTGGAAAAGTGGCGCGCACAGGCCAGTTCATCCCGCCCAAGCTGCAAACCATCGGCACTGGCCACAATCTTAATCAATTCTGATGTGCCCCTGTCTATGTCGCCTCTAATCTGCTCACCAATACTGGCTGCTTCACTCTTAATGAACAGGTCCAGGTTGGTCACATCAGCCGAATCCTGGTTAATCTCTGCCATAAAAAACCACTCTCGCTCGCCACCTGCCTTCAGATCCAGGCTGTTGGAGATATAGTAGGCTCCGCGTGCAGCACGCACATCCACTTCCGTTTCAACCGGAATCCCCCGTTTAAAGTTTTCCACCTGCCTGTCGGAGATAAGGTATTTAGCATCTGGAGTAGCACCATGGGACCAGACAGTTGTGGCTTTAAGGGCCTCGCTGGGTTCCGGCCTGTCTACAGGAATCGAAGATAAGACAAAGAGTCCGAGCTTACTCTCCGGCAGTAATTCACACTTCTTATATGCATCAAGCAGGTTGCTGTATTCGGTTTGAAATGCATAATCGATACCATAGGGAAGCAGGTTGCGAATCCCGTCCAGCACCTCAATCCTGGTGGCTGAGCTGCCCAGGTTAGAAACATGGGTTTTTTTGATCCAGCCAAATTTCTCACTATTGGACCAGCCATACCTGAAACAGATATCCAGGTCCAGGTTAATTTCCTCAAAGATTACCTTATTGCCATAGATGCTCTTATAAAGATTTCGTTGAATCTTGTAAATCTTCTCCGTTTCGGCGGTGAAGGGCTCCCATAAATACAGACGGTTTTCCTTTTCTACAAGGCAATAGCTTCGGCTGCCTGTAATACCCCTGTAGTCGTGTATCTTATCAACCTGATAATAGGGGAAAAGAGCATTATCACGATTTTTTCTGCCAGCTGTAAGCGAACCATTGGAGGATATAAACATCCAGTGGTCAGAATTACTCACAATTGTCATGAAAAAGTCAGGCATCTCATCGAAGTTGCTGATTTTGTAAAACTTCTCGTTCTGAAATTCTACAAATGCTCCCTTTACCTCTTTGTCCTGATGCTTTACTTTACTGTCACCCTGGTATATCTCTTTCCCCATCATGCTTGTCAATAATGTTTTCTACTAATCAACTGCTTGAATCTTAACATACAATGATACAAACTATTTAAGGTTTCTTAAAATGAAGAAGCCGGCTCACAATAATTTGTGAACCGGCTCCCTTGAATTTATGGATCAACTGCTTATTTT
>JAOZLK010000393.1 GCA_029934875.1 Bacteroidales bacterium
ATTTTTTTGGTTAATTCTTCTACACTACTCTGCATAAGGTATTGTTTTTATTAAAAATTTATTTAAAGATGCAATTTAAGCTATAAAGGTAACTTTTTTGCTGGTATCTAAAAGTATAGAAAGGCCGGGGGTTAGTGTCAACGCGTTTCATTCAAAAATTCCTGCTCTCTAGTAGGTTACCGTGGTGCGGTTTTGCAAAAACAGAAGGTCACATCAAGGGTCCAATGCAACGAGTTCTCTATTTCCCAGTGCTGGCGGAAGCCGTCGGCCGGGGTTTTCCACATTGATCATAAAGCTGGAAACAAAATCACCGTGGGCTAAAATATTTACATCATGAACAGCTCCTTCTGTTATGAAAATGTATTCAGGTATTGCCGTTTTCAGATCCAACAAGGTATGCATCTTAACTGCTAATTTTGTCGTTCTGAAAGTAGCCCACCAGAATGTGGTGATGCAAAGATCTTCGATGGTGGAGTAAAGAGCATCTAATGCTCCTTTGAATTTAAAATCCAATTGATTAACACCAGCATACAACACTTTAGCCTGCTCGATAAGTTTAATGGCAAAGTCCCTATGGATTTTCCAATCCCTGGTGTAATTTGCTCAAGAAAGCAAAAAAAGAATTTCGAATCATTGCTTGACCTAAAACTCAGCAAACGCTTATATATCAAGGATTTCAAAGAACTTATGTTTATAATAACGCAACGCTAGTGCTGTTATGTCATAAATTTAGGGGTATTTCAAAAGGTTTGCCGGACAGTAGTGAAAGAAATATTATTTAGGACAGGTACTGCACATTTTAAACACTGAATGCTGATTGAACATTTAGAACTCTGGTATGTTAATCCTGAAGAAAAAACACAACAGAAACTTTGATTAAATTCTCATAGTTTGAACTCCGTTTATTAAACACACCCCACCAGATGAAGATCCTTGAAAAAGTATTATGGGCTGTCGATTTTGATGAAGACCATGATAATTCAGTAGTAAAAACCATGCGTATAGCCCGGCAGTTCGGGAATGAAATAGTTTTACTTCACGTGCTGCCCAATGATTTAAAGAATTCCTCCTTTCAGAACTCCGTCGAAAAGTCGGTCACTGGCGAACTGGAAAAGCTGAGAGAAAGTCTTGGCAGTTCCGGTGAGTATAAGGTGAGTATGAATCTTGTATACGGAAATGTGGTGGAGCGTATTCTTGATGTAGCTGAGGAGGAAGATGTGAACATCATTCTTGTAAATCCTGGCACTCCGCATCTCAAGAAGCCCGGTAAGCTTGGATTAAATGCCCGGAAAATAATACGGAATTCCCGCAAACCTGTTGGAATTATTTCTGATGACTCTCCACGGGATACAAAACATATAATCTGTCCGGTAGATTTTTCGGAGCCATCGGGTGTTGCCCTTAATACAGCCATCCTGGCGGCAAAGAAGTCAGAGTCAAAACTCAGTGTGATCTCGGTCTATGAGCCCATAGAGATCACATCATCCAGACTGATAAAAGTGGGTGTAGATCAAAAAGCAGAAAATGACAGGTGGTTTGAATTGTTTACAAAAGATTTCGAAGATTTTATCAGCGGCTTCGATTTTCTTGGAATGGAGTTTGAGACCGTTCTTCTTCGTGGGACCCCTCATGAAGAAATCGTGAAGTTTTCTCAGAATGCCAGTTGGCTATTCATGGGAAGTACGGGTAAAACAGGACTCAGAAGGGTATTTATGGGCTCCGTGAGCGAGAAGGTGACCCGGGAGGTTCCCAGTAACATTATCGTAACAAAATCCGAGGAGGTTTTCAGACTGAGAATTGCAACGGAGATAGAAGATATTGACAAACATTATAAGCGTTGGAATGATCTGTCTGATCTTGGGTTTTACAAGGAGGCACTGGCACAGTATAAGCTCTGTCTCCAGGTTAACGAAATGCACCTGCCTTCCATAAAATCACTTGCCAACCTCTATGAAGAGCTTAAAGAATATAGACAGGCGGAGTATTACCATAAGCTGGTGACAACCATCTTAGAAAGGCTGATGGACAGGAAGATTGAAGAGGAAGTCCGGAAACATTACCGACTTAAAAATTAATAGCATTCAATATACAATATCATGGGAAACACGAATTGCAATGGCACCATATCGAATGTGGAGAGGTGCTCATTATGCTCAGGAGCAATCCTGTAAATGGACTATCCGCCAAGGAGATTCCCGGGAAACAGGATGATCACGGGAAAAACGTACTGTCCAAAAAGAAAAGGAGAAAATCTTTTTATACTATTCCTGAACCAGTTTAACCAGGCCTTGGTTTATATATTACTTGCTGCTGCACTGGGAGTGGGATTGTTGCACGAAAACTGATGAAAAAGGAGCTTTCGTCGAAAGTAGCCATCCGGTTTATGCTGGTTGAGGAGTACATCCAAACAGATAAGAATATCTTTCTATCTTTGCAGCCCTTTTATATATAACAGGATATAATCTCATCCATCACATGATTACAGTTACAGGTTTAAGAATTCAATTTGGCAAGCGGGTATTGTTCCAGGATGTGAACATGAAGTTTACCCAGGGCAACTGCTACGGGGTTATCGGAGCGAATGGTGCAGGGAAATCGACTTTCCTGAAAGCAATTTCGGGGGAACTGGATACCACAGCGGGGCATAGCTCGCTGGGACCAGGTGAAAGGCTCTCGGTATTGAGCCAGGATCACTTTGCCTTCGATGATCATACGGTACTGAACGCTGTTTTAAAAGGGCATGCCCAATTGTGGGATGTAATGCAGGAAAAGGATGCCATTTACGCCAAAGCAGATTTTTCAGATGAAGACGGAATTAAAGCTTCAGAGCTGGAAGAGAAATTTGCAGATATGGATGGATGGAATGCCGAAAGTGATGCGGCCACCCTGCTGAGTAACCTGGGAATCAAGGAGGCCTTGCACTATACGATGATGAAAGATCTCAGTGGAAAGCAAAAGGTAAGGGTGCTGCTGGCCCAGGCACTTTTTGGAAAGCCCGATAATCTCCTGCTGGATGAACCCACAAACGATCTTGACCTGGACACAGTAAGGTGGCTGGAAAAATACCTCGCAAATTATGAGAATACGGTTCTGGTTGTATCCCACGACAGGCACTTTCTGGATGCCATCAGTACTCATACTGTTGATATCGATTTTGGAAAAATTCAGATGTTTGCCGGAAACTACAGTTATTGGTACCAGAGTAGTCAGCTGGCATTAAGGCAACAACAGCAGCAGAACAAGAAAGCAGAAGATAAGAAAAAAGAGCTACTGGAATTCATTTCCCGCTTCAGCGCCAATGTGGCCAAATCCAAGCAGACAACAAGCCGCAAGAAAATGATCGAGAAGCTGAACATTGCGGATATTAAACCTTCCACCAGGAAGTACCCCGGAATAATCTTTAGCCCCGAACGAAAGGTGGGCGACCGGATTCTGGATGTGACTGGCCTGAGTGCCAGTGTTGACGGGGAAATTCTGTTCAGGGATGTGAACTTCCAGACCAACCGGGGAGATAAGATTATTTTTCTCTCCAGGGATCCCAGGGCCATGACTGCCTTTTTTGAGATTATTAATGGAAGCCAGGAAGCCGATTCGGGGACTTTTACATGGGGACAAACCATTACTTCAGCCTATCTTCCTGTAGACAATTCAGGATTCTTTAAGAACAACCTGAGCCTGACCGACTGGTTAGGACAGTTTACCAGCGATACCACAGAGGCCTATATTCGAGGCTACCTTGGGAAGATGCTGTTCTCAGGAGATGAGATATTCAAGCAGGTAGCAGTTCTGTCCGGTGGTGAGAAGATGCGCTGCATGATTTCCAGGCTAATGCTTGCCAATGCAAATGCCCTGGTTTTGGATACGCCTACCAACCACCTCGATCTGGAGTCGATCCAGGCCTTCAACAACAGTCTGCTCAAGTACCCTGAAAATATATTCATGTCGTCACACGACCATGAGGTGATCCAATCGGTCTGCAACCGGATCATTGAGCTTACTCCAAATGGAATCATTGACAAACTTATGGATTACGATGACTACATTGAAAATGAAGCCATCGCGGAACTCAAGGATAAAATGTATTCCTGAGAATGCGCTTACAGATCATTCGATATGTTTCTGACTGTGTGAATTAACGAAGAGGATATTTCCCACCTCATCAAATCCCTGGAATATTTTCGGGCCTTCGTGTTTCAGCAGTTCCGAATGAAAGCCTATGATGGTCAGACCGGCATGAGCCGAATGTTCATTAATTAAAGCACGTGCATTCCGGTCGGCCATTTCGCTGATTACCTGGATATTTTTCGATGTAATTGGTAAGCGCCCGGTCCGGACCAGCTCTTCCAGCTGGGTCTTTGTTTCCATCTCCTGCCCTTTCTTGCATACATCATAGATGGTGATTTCACTTTTCCTCCACAGGGGATGACCCTGGATAATAAAACTCAGGAGGATCATCAGGTGGGAATTCTCATAGTCATTGCTACGGATCCATACATGAATACCATTCTTGTAATTGATGGTCCGGTCCGAACTGGCGAAAATGCATACATCAAAATTACCTGCATTCACCAGGGAAAAATTCTCGGCAATCTCTTTCAGGTCCTGATCTTCCTTCCGGTCGAATTCAAAAATGACCATGTTGTTTTCCATACCTGAGATGCCTGGTACCTGAACGGCCTGGGCAACTGCAGAGGTGTAGGATGGAGAAATCATTGTATCCACAAAAACATGACTCCCCTTGCCCTTTAAATTTTTTACCAGTTTGTCCAGTTCCTCTACCGATTTCTGATTACTTGCCTTTGAGTAGTAATCTTCAATCAGATGGATATAGGTTCCAAAGCCATATTTCTGACTGATCCAGTTAAGCAACTGAAAGGCCTTGTCCCTCTTAAAGGAATCCCGGGAAATACAGATAGCGCTTGGCCTCCACTCCTTATTCCCCCTTGATTTCCTGGTCTGCTGCAGATATACATGCAGGA